>CAUPPN010000001.1:0-34558 GCA_963513115.1 uncultured Eubacteriales bacterium
TATATTAACTACTTATTTGGAAAAAGCAATCTTAAATGGGGAAACTATGTTGGAGAATTTCCATTTGATAATGGAGACTTGACTGTAATATATGAAAATCAAAGAGCAGGAAGAATGAATGTAAGAAACTTTTCTAAAAAGTTTAAATCAGAACTTATTGAACTTACTTCATATATTGCTGAAGCATCAAAATCTAAACCGAGTAAGTTAATGGATATACTAATGAAAAATTAAGGAAGGAATAAAAATGGCAATAGTAACATTTTGGAGTCCAGAAGAAGATAAAGTAAATCAAACCGCATCAATAATTGCATCAGCATTAGAGATGGGAATTGAAAGAAATTTAAAAATATTATTAATAGATATGACATGTGGTTCTGACACAATGCAAACGGCCTTTACTAAAAAAGAAAAGAAATCTAGAGGATTATTTAGTAAACCAATACAAGAAGGACTAAATGCAGCATCAGGAACAGATGCATTAATTACAGCAGCTACAAGTAACAAAGTAGCGCCAGAAATTGTAAAAAGCTATACTGTACCAATATTAAAAGATAGATTAGACATATTATATGGGATAAGATCAAAAGATAGACAAACATTTGAAAATGCATTAACAGATTTTATTAGAGTATTAGAAATAGCAGATAAATACTATGATATTGTATATGTTGATTTAGAAAAAGGCGAATTAACAGAAAACATAAAAAGCATATTAAAAATGTCAGACTTAATTGTATACCCATTTGAGCAACAAATGAGCCAAATAGAAAAGTTTGAAACACTTTGGGGAAAAGATGAACTTTTTTCACCAAAACAAAAAGTGATACCACTTCTTACAAAAGAAGATTCGTTTTCAAAATACAATTCAGATAATATTGCAAGAAAAATAGGAATGAAACCTGGAATGTGTTCAATTACATATAACACACTATATATGGAAGCAATGCAAGAAGGAACAATAATAAACTTATTTTTCACATTAAATAATGATGAAGCATCATATAGGAATAATCATTTTTTAAAAACAATACTTGATTTAAATATGCTAATAATTGATAGACTTCAACAATTTAATTTTTAAAATAATAATAAGAAAATATATAAAAATAAAACATAAAATATATAAAAATACAAAATATAAAAAAACAAACAAATAAAATACATAAATATACAAAAGTAAATAATAATAGGGGAAAATATGAATTTTTTTATAAACGTGGCTTTGATCTTCGTAATAATAATTGCATTCATTGTACTTGTTAAAAATACAATTAAAAAGAACAAAGAATCAATTGAAGAAACAGAAGTAAATGTAGATGATAAAACATATACATTAGAAATGTTAATAGAATTTATTAAAAGAAGATTAGACGAAATAACAAAAATAAATCTATATGATATAGGATTATCAGAAGAAGAATTAAACAGAAGAAAAACTAAAAAGTATGAACTTAAGAAAGCCCTTAAGGGATGTACTTATGGTGACGTTAATGATAAGAAGTATGTTAAAGAATTAATGTATGACCTATTATATAAAGAATATGGAGTAAATGAGGTAAATATATCTAAAGCAATACCTTTTGATATACCATCACTTTTAACTCCACAAGATAAATTTGATATCATAATACATCAGTATAAAAAAGAATTCGGATATGAAGCATTAAATGAATATATTAAAAAATATGATTTGGCTAGATTAAAATATGTACAAGGCGCTTCAAAGCCATGTTATGTAATAACAAATGAAGAAATAGACGAAACATATGAAAAAGAAAACTTTTCTTTAACATTTGAAGATAAGTTATCTGTTGTAGTACAAAGAATATACCAAAGATATAAAGGATATAGTGCAATAGATGAAATAAGAGACATGAATATAGACGGTGTATCTGGTGGAGTATCAGGACTTCCTGAAAGCTTTTTAAGCCAGGTTGCACAAACAGATGCAGATTATTTAAAACAAGCAATGGATAATAAGGTACCAAGAGCATGTGACAGTATTTGGATATTCTTCCATGGTATATCAATAAGACTTGCATTTTTGTCATTTGGATCTGAAAGCGAATTAAAAAGAGTATGTCAAAATATATATAAGTACAATAATCCAGGACAGTTATCTGACACAAATGGATATAAGATCAATGAAATGAAAGACGGTTCCAGAGTTGTTGTAGTTAGACCATCATTTTCAGAAACTTGGGCATTTTTCGTAAGAAAGTTTGACGTTCAAAAAGCAACGCTAGAACAAATAGTACATGGAAGTGACGAACAAAACTCTGCAGATGCAATTGAACTTTTAAGATACTTAGTTAAAGGTGCAAGAATTATAGCACTAACAGGTGAGCAGGGTACTGGTAAAACTACAATGCTTATGGGTATGATTGAAAGTATATATGAAACAATGAACTTAAGAATTCAGGAAACTGCATTCGAGCTTCACTTAAGAAAAATATATCCAACTAGAAATATATTATCATTTAGAGAAACTGATACAATATCTGGACAGGAAGGACTAGACGTTCAGAAAAAGACAGACGGTTCTGTTAATATCGTAGGAGAGGTTGCAACAGACCCAGTTGCAGCTTGGATGATTCAGTCAGCACAGGTTGCATCTAAGTTTACATTATTTACTCACCACGCTAAGACTTTCCCAAATTTAATAATGGCACTTAGAAACTCACTACTTAAAATAGGAATGTTTAATGATGAAAAGACAGCAGCAGAACAGGTAGTTGGAGTATTAAATTTTGATATACACTTAGTAAAAGACTTTAAAGGTAGAAGATATATTGAAAGAATTACTGAATGTATACCAGTTGAAGAAAAAAATGAATATACATTTGATCATAGAAATGAAAAAACAATTGAAGGAAAACTAGATAAGTTTATAGATAATGCTACAATATATTTTTCAAAAACAACAAATGCAGAATTATATAAGTATAGGAATATAATGGAATTCAAAGATACTGGATATATTTTCCCAAATCCTATATCTGAAGATAATATAAAAGAGATGAGGAACAATATGGACACATCTGACATATCTAAATTTGATGACTTTATATATAAGATGTGGAATATAAAACCACCAAAGATGCCAGGAATAGATACGGATGTTGTAGAAGAGTTTTAAAATTAAAATAAAAACAGAAATAAAATAACAAGCAAATATTAGATAAACAACAAATAAAAAAGAAGAAATAGCAAATAAACTAGGAGGACATAGTGGATTCAAATACTATTTTAAAATTACTAATTGGAATAGTTGGAGTAGGCTTTTTAACAATTGTTATTGTGTATTTTAACTTAAAGAAAAAAGCCAGTAGAAAAAGAACAAAATATCTTGTTGACTTGGTTCAAGGAACAAAAGCAAAAACTTTTTCAATGGAGATATTTTATCAAAAAGTATACCTAGTTTGTATGCAAATACCAGGTATAAAAAGATATACAGAAAAACTAAGAAAAAGAATTGAAATTATCAATTTAGGTGATGAATACTTAACTAGAACACAAACAGCTAAAATAATGGCAAAAGCCTTACCTATAATTTTTATTACATCAATTTTAATAATAAAAATGACAAAAGGTAATATGCTTTTGATGTCAACACTTCTACTATTATTAGTTTTTTTCCTAGAAACATTAATATCTGGTTCTGTTGATAAAGCAGAAAACCAATTATTAAAAGAACAATTAGAGTTCTTTGCAGAAATGAGACACGCATACCATGAATACAACATGGTTGAAGAAGCAATATATGAAGTTTCACAAAATGATGAATTGCCAGAGGTTGCAAGACAAGGTGAAAGAATTCATGAAATATTATTATCTGATGATCCAGAAACAGAACTTGAAAAATACTATGATATCGCTCCAAACGATTTCCTAAAGGAGTTTGCAGGAATATCATATCTTACAAGAGAATTTGGTGATAGAAAAGACGAAAATGGTGCATCATTATACCTTAAAAATTTAAATAATATAACACAAGAGATGCAAATAGAAATATTAAAAAGAGATAAGCTTGATTATATGTTTCAATCATTATCTGTTATAGCACTTGTTCCAGTATTATTTATTGAACCACTTAAAGGATGGGCAGTAAAAACATTCGGATTTACAAAACAATTCTATGAAGGTAGAATGGGATTCTTGATGCAAGTATTTTTAGTACTTTTAACTACAATATCATATGTATTAGTTAGAAAACTAAAAGATAATGGTAAACTTACAAATACACAGATGACATCAGATCCATGGCAAAACAAATTATATAAGAAAAAACCAATTAAGAAGTTCGTTGACCTATTTATACCAAAACCTAAAACAAAAGAATATAGAGTAAAAATTAAAATGCTTAAAGATAGTGCGTCAAATCTAAAATTAGAGTGGTTATATGTAACTAAGATAACATACTTTGTTTTAGCATTCATAGTATCAATATTACTATTTTTATGGGCACACAGAACAGCACTTGATTATGTATATAATGAACCAACAGCAGACTACAACCTATTAGGTACAATGGGTAATGTAGATAAGAAAGCTGCAATAAAAAAGACACAAGAACATAATAAGATAATTAATGAAGCGTTTAGAAGACATGCAGAACCATCAAAAGATGATGTTGAAAAAATAATGAAACATAAAAAGGAATATAAGTCATTAGATGATAAGAGCTTTGAAAAAGAATTAAAAACTGTTAATAAAAAAGTTGAGACAGTTAAAAAAGAAAAATTTTCTTGGTTTGAATTATTAATTGCATTTGCATTTGCATTCCTTGCATATTATATTCCAGAAATATTAATGAAATTCCAGTATAAGATGAGACAACTTGAAATGGAAAATGAAGTAATGCAATATCACACAATTATACTTATGCTTATGAAAATAGAAAGAGTAAATGTTGGAATGATACTAGAATGGCTTGAAAGATATTCTAATATATTTAGAGAACCAATATCTAAATGTGTTAATAATTTTGAAGCAGGTGGTTATGAGGCATTAGAAGAATTAAAAGAAGATGTAACATATTCACAGTTTATTAGAATAGTAGAAAGTCTTCAAGCAGCAGTGGATCAAATACCAATAAGAGAAGCATTTGATGAACTAGATACAGAAAGAAGCTTCTACCAAGATAAGAGAAAAGAATCAAATGAAAGATTAATTGAAAGAAAATCTAGAATGGGAAAAATGATTGGATTTACACCAATGGTTGTACTATTTGTTGGATACTTAATTGTACCTATGATGGGAATTGGTGTAACAAGTATGAGCGAAGCACTTGAAGAAATGTCAAAATCAGCAACTCAAAATGGAGGTCTAAGCTAAAAAGTATAGAAAGGATAATCTATGAGCAGTAATATAGCAAATGCACTTAGAATAGCAGGAGGAATGCTGCTTGCTATTTTGATAGTATCTGTTATTGTATATACAGTAAATAGTGCAAAACCATACTCTGAAACAAAGGCTTCAGTAGATGCCGCAAGAGAGGTTGCAGAATTTAATGCAAATTATGAAGCGTTTAATAAAAAACAAATGTATGGTACAGATGTTATTTCGTGTATAAATAAGGTATATAGCCAAAATGTTAATTCAAGACATTGGGAGATTACAAATGGTAGATACTTTTCAAGATCAGATGCAGGACTTGAAGCTCAAGCAATAAAACTTACTGTAAAACTTAAACAACCACTTGAAACATCAGTAGATGCATATGCATATGACCCAGATATTAATACTGAAGTTAAAGTTGGTAATGCATCAACATATTTACTTAAATCAAATGTAACACTGGGTGATGCAACAAGTAATCCTGATGAAAAAGAAGCATTAAAATCTTTAGGAATTTCAAATATGCCAATTAGTCAAGTACTTTCAATTAATGGACTAAAAAAAGATTTCATGTCAAATGAGATAATATTAAGTACTGCTACACTTGGAAAAAGCAATGATGCTGCTATACGAAAGATAATTAAATATCCTTCTTTAACAATACAAAATTTAAATTTTTCTAAAGATAAAAATAGTAATGAAACTTGGACAAGAATACATATAACAACACTTGCTGGAGATATTAAAAAAAGAATATTTAGATGTACAAATATTGTATATAATAGAGATGAAACAAAAGGAAGAGTAGGATGTATATCTGAAATACATTTTGAAGAAATATAGAAATATAATACATAAGAAAGGTAAAATATGGAAAATGCAAGTCGTGCTTTAATTATAGCAGGAGCAATATTTATTGGTATTTTAATATTATCACTTTGGGTATATTTTTATGCAAATTTAAGTGGAAGCACAACTGCAGTATTAAACAGAAATCAGAATATAGAAGTTACTAGTTTTAATAATACACTACTTATGGTAAATGGTGCAGATGGTAAATTAAAACGAGGTGAAAATACATATATGGGTGACTTAATTACTGTTATACATTATGCACAAAACCAAAATCTATTAGCACAAAGGCAAGTAGATGATGGAGAAAAATTAGTAGATATAACAATAATCACACCAGAAGGTAGATATACATTAGATTCACTTTTTGATACAAGATATGGAAGAAAAACTAAAATATCTAAAAATTATAAAAAATTAATACAAGATACAACAATTAACGTACAAGAAAATGATCCTAAAAAAAGAGCAGTAGTTAAAATTGATTTAAATAGTATCAAAACAGCAGATGATGGAAGAATAAGAAAAATAACATATATAGTTAAATATGAATCTATGTAGAAATAGTTAAAGGAATTAATATGACAAAAAATCATAAGACAAATTTTTTTATAATAATTACAACAATAATTGTAGTAGCAATAATTGCTATTGCAATTTTTGCATATAATTACTCAAGTGTATTTAAAAAATATAATACATATAACTTAGATACAAAAGAAATACTTTCATATAATGAGATATTATCAGGTGTTGAATTAATTACTGTTATGAATAAGATAGATAATATAAATAGAAAAAACAAAGATAAAGTGGAAACAGATAAAATAATTGAAGAACATGAAAAAAATAAAAAATTATTTAGTAAAAACAAAAATGATAGTAATAATGCTGATAATAGTGATAATGAAAATATAAATGAAAACGATTATATGAAAATAACAGTTAAAATTTTAATGCCAAATGAAAAATATAATCCAATGTCCTTAAGTAGAGAAGAAAAAGAAAAAGAAAAAAATAGTAATATAAAAAAGGAAGAAAAGTATATAACACTTGATATGGAAAAGATATTAAAAAATGGAATTACAAATTTTGCAGAATTATTTGGAAAGTCAAGATTTAGAAGGAAAAATGTTTCATATTATGATAATACAAATAATATAAGAGAAATAATATATATGAAAGAAGGTGAATATTAATATATAATTTAATTAAAATAAATTAAATAATATTTAATACAACAAAGAAGCATCGAATGCTTCTTTTATTTAATTTTAAAAATATGTTATTTTATGATAATATAATGTTGCTTACTTTATTTTTAGGCAAATATGTAATATAATATATTAAAATATGAATTAGAGGAGATACTTCATTTTGAGTAGTTATAATGATAAAGAAGAAAGAGATAGAAGAAGAAAAGAAAGGCAAGAAAGAATAGCAAAAAGAGCCGAAAAAATACAAAAATATCAAGAAGGAGTTACGAACACTGTATACAATAGTAATCGTGATTATTCTGACATGCATGTAAATCCATTAAGAACCAATGAGGCAGATTATAATTATTTAAATGGTAATGGACAATATTCAAATGAAAGTGTAAAGGATCTTGAAATGAGTAAGAAAAGATATAATAGATCTAGAGTAAATGAGAAAAAAAATAAAAATAAACAAAATAATAAAAAAACAAATAACAAAAATAATAATGGTAAAAAGAAAAAAGGAAAATTAAGAAAGTTTATAGATATTATTCTTATATTAATAATACTTGTTATAGCTATGATAGCATATGTTTTCTTTTCAGTAGGTAAAGAATATAGGGTATCTAATGAAGACTTATTACTTAAAAATCAAAATACAGAAGTTTTTGATAGTGAAGGAACACAGATTGCAACATTGTCACTTGATGAAAAAAGAAAAGTAATGAAACTTTCAGAAATGTCTGAGTTTATACCAAATGCGTTTATAGCAATAGAGGATCAAAGATTCTATAATCATAGAGGAATAGATCCTAAAAGAACAGTGGGTGCTGTAGTAAACTATGTAATAAAAAGAGGATCATCATCATATGGTGGTAGTACAATAACACAACAGTTAGTTAAAAATATGACAAAAGATGATGAAAGAAATTGGAAAAGAAAAGTAAGAGAAATGGTAAGAGCAAGACAAATTGAAGACTTACTATCTAAAGATGAGATAATGGAACTATATCTAAATCTAATATATGTTGGAGGAAATAATATTCATGGTATAGCACTTGGATCTGATTATTATTTCTCAAAAAATCCTAAAGATATATCATTAGAAGAAGCTGCATATATGGCAGGTATAAACCATATACCAGCAAATTACAATCCATTCATTTCAAAAAAGGATGATGAAAGTGAAGAAGAATTCAACAAAAGAAAAGAAGTAGTAGATACAAGAATCAAAACAAGAGTTAAAACTGTTCTTGGAAAAATGTTGGAATTAGGTAAAATAACAAAAGAACAACATGACGAAGCTGTAGCTAAAACAGAAAAAGGATTAGAATTTAAACAAGGAAGTTTAGCACAAAGTACTGTTAAATATTCATATATAGTAGATGCTGCAATTCAAGAATCAATAGATGCATTAGTTGATGTAAAAAATATGTCACCAGATGTTGCAGAAAAGAAAATATATTCAGGTGGATATAAGATATATACAACACAAAAAACTGACTTACAAAATATAGCAGAAGAAGAAATGAAAAAAGATAGATATATTAAAAAATCTAGAAAAAATAAAGATAAACATTCTCAAGCTGCAGCAATATTTGTAGATAACGAAACAGGAGCTGTTGTATCTGCAGTAGGTGGATTAGGCGAAGAAGGCGTTAAAATAACTAGAGGGGACTGGAATAGAGTAACTAGAACAAAAAGACAAATGGGATCTTCTATGAAACCAATAGGAGTAGTATGCCCAGGATTAGAAGCAGGAAAGCTAACAGCTGCATCTACATTTAATGATGCACCACTTAAGATAGGTGGTTGGAATCCAAAAAATTATACTAGAAGATTTAAAGGTTGGATGACAATAAGAGAAGCAATAAAATTATCACAGAATATACCAAACGTAAAAGCACTTCAACAAATTGGAATAGAAACATCATATAATTATTTAAAATCAGTAGATATGCCAGTTGTAGAACAAGATAAGACTTTAGGAGCATTAGCACTTGGTGGACTTACACAAGGTGCAACAGTTACAAATGCAGTAGGAGCATATCAAGCAATAGCAAATAATGGTGAATATATAAAACCACATTTTATATCTAAATTAGAAAATCAAAAAGGCGAAGAAATATACAAACCTAATATAGAAGCAAAAAGAGTACTTTCAAAACAAAATGCATTCATTGCACAAGATATATTACAAACAGTAGTAAGACCTGGAGGAACGGCACCATATTGTAGTATAAGTGGAGTAGATGTAGGAGCAAAGACAGGAACTTCAAATGATGATGTAGATAGATGGTTATGCGGATTCTCACCAAAATATACTGGTGCAGTATGGTATGGTTTTGATGAGGCAGAAACAGTATATTTCTCTGGTAACCCTGCAGGACAAATATTCTCTGCAATACTTAAAAAATACCATAAAGATAATAATAATTTGAGATTTGAAAAACCAGATGGAATAGTAGAAGTAAATGTATGTAATGTATCAGGTAAACTTCCTACAGGATCATGTTCAAGTGATGCAAGAGGAAGCAGAGTATACAAAGAATACTTTGTAAAAGGTACAGAACCTACAGAGAAATGTGATAAACACGTAACAGCAGAAATATGTACAATAGACGGACTACTTGCAACAGATGATACACTTCCTGAAAATAGAGCAACTAGAGGATTTATTGATCAACCAGAAGGCGGAACAGAAGATTCTGCATATAGGAAACCAACTGCATATTCAAATGCACCTGGTAAGAAAGCAAAAGAGGAAGCAGAGGCCAAAGCTAAAGCAGAGGCAGAAGCTAAAGCAAGAGAAGAAGAGGAAAAGAAGAAAAGAGAACAACAAGAACAAGAAGGCAATAATAAAAAACCAGAAGAAAATAAGAAGCCTGGAACAGGTGATGGTGGAAAGCCACCAGAAAATCCTAAAAAACCTGAAAATTAAATATATAAAAAGATGATATTGGAGGAAATAGATGGAAGAAAAAAAGGACATTTACATATATAATACATATGGAAAAGAAAAACAGAAATTAGAAACAATAAAAAGCGGAATATGTAGTATATATAGTTGTGGACCTACAGTATATGACTATGCTCATATAGGAAATTTCAGATATTTCCTTTTTGTTGATCTTTTAAGAAGAACATTAAAACAAGATGGATATATTCTAAATCATGTTATGAATATAACAGATGTAGGGCATTTAGTATCAGATAGTGATTATGGTGAAGATAAGATGTTAAAAGCTGCAAGAAGAGAAAAAAAATCACCATTTGAAATCGCAAGATATTATGAAAAAGCATTTTTAGAAGATATGGAAAAGCTTAATATATCAAAGCCTGAAAAGATAGTTAGGGCTACAGATAATATTAAGATAATGGAAGAATATGTTAAAAAAATTATAGAAAATGGATATGCATATGAAACAGAAGATACAGTATATTTTGATACATCAAAGTTAGATAAATATGGTGTACTTTCAGCTCATAATAATGAACAAATGGCAGGAGCAAGAATAGAATTTGATAAAGAAAAAAGAAATGAAACAGATTTTGCAATTTGGATTAAGGCACCTGAAAATCATATTATGAAATGGGATTCCTTTTTTGGAAAATCATATCCTGGATGGCATATTGAATGTAGTGCAATGTCTGAAGAATATTTAGGCAATCACTTTGACATTCATACAGGCGGTGAAGATCATATTCATATACACCATGAAAATGAAATAGCTCAAAGCAAAGGACATTCAAATACAAATAGTTTACCTGCAAAATATTGGATGCATTCAGGATTTTTAAGAATAGACGGCGGAAAGATGAGCAAAAGCCTTCAAAATACATATACAATATCTGATTTAGAAAAAAGAGGATTTAACGCATTAGATTTTAAGTATTTTACATTTTCTTCAAGTTACAGGATTGCACTAAATTTTACGTTTGATGCACTTAAAGCGAGTAAGGATTCATTATTTAATTTAAGAAAAATATATTTTGAATCTAAAAAAACAACAGAAAAGAAACAAGAAGAAATATTAAACTCTGAAAAGATAAAATTAACTAAGGAAGTAGTTTCTGAAAAAATAGAAGAGTTTTATAATGCAATATATGATGATTTAAATGTAACAAAAGGACTAGGAATTGTATGGCAAGTAGCAAAATATTCACCAGATAATATGATATGTGAATTTTTAGATGAAGTAGATAAGATACTAGGACTTAAACTTTCAGATGAAAAAATATATAATAATTCATTAAAAGAATATAATGAAAAAATAGAAATATCTGATCTTCCAGAAAATATACAAGAAATAATAGCTAGAAGAAAAAAAGCAAGAAAAGAAAAAGACTATGAATTGTCTGATAAGTTAAGAGATGAGTTAAATAGTTTGGGATATATAGTAATAGACGAAAAAGATGAAATGAGGATAGAAAAAAATGGATAATACAAATGATTTAAGCAAAAAAATACCAGAAGGAATAGACGAAAGTTTAGCAAAAGAATATAAAGAGTTTTTACTTGAAACAAAAAAATGTAATTTTCAACAATCAATAGAATGGTCTAATTTAAAAGAATTTTGGAAAAAAAGATTAGTTGTATCAAGAAATGAAGAAGGTAAAATTGTAGGAGGAGTGCTTCTTTGGATAAGAAGTATAAAACTTGTAGGAACTATAATATATGTAGCAAGAGGGCCTGTATGTGATAGTCACGATAGAAAAGTATTAGAAGACTTAACAAAGCAAATGGAGCAAATTGCTAAAGAAGAAAATGCAATGGCAATACTTATGGAACCTGATATATTAGATGAAGATACAGAATTTAAAAAGATTGCAAAAGACTTAGGATATAAAATAGACGATAATTCGAAAAGTTTTAAAGACCAAATTAATCCAAGATTTGTATTTAGATTAAATTTAGAAGGAAAAACAGAAGAACAATTGCTTAAAGAATTTCAACAAAAGACAAGATATAATGTTAGATATGCGAAGAGAAAAGGTGTTGAAATATATGAAGGTACAAAAGACGATTTAAAAGATTTTCAAAGAATAATGGAAGAAACTGGAAAAAGAGATGATTTTGGAATTAGAAACCTAGAATACTTTGAGAAAATGCATGACTATATGGGAAAAGAACATTTTAAATTACTTATGGCAAAACATGAAGAAGATGTAATTGCAGGAATAATACTAATAACATATGGTAACAAAGTATGGTACCTATATGGTGCAAGTTCTAATACAAAAAGAAATTTAATGCCAAATTATCTATTACAATGGAATGGTATTAAATATGCTAAAGAATACGGAGCAGATATATATGACTTTAGAGGTGTACCAGGAGTAATAGAAGGAGAAAAAGATCATCCACAATACGGATTATATAGGTTTAAAAAAGGATTTAATGCAGACTTTACTGAGTTTGTAGGACAAGTATATATGCCAATTAAACCTTTAACATACAAATTCTTTATGTGGGGACAAAAAACAAATAGGAAATATGGTGGAGCGTTAGGAAAGATACTTGGTATATTTAAAAGAAAATAATATAAAATGTTTTAAATATATGTATAGATATAATTAAAAATACAAATACAAATACAAATATAAAAAAATAAATAGAAAGATTTAATATATGGAAAATAATAAGAACAACAGTAACAATAACAGTGAAGATAATATAGGAAATATTGGAAATATTATAACAGAAAAAGTAAAAGATGAAGTTACAAATGTTGCATTAAAAAAAGGATCTACATTTTTTGATAAGTTCAAACGTAGTATATATGATATTAAAAATTCAAACGATATAATAACAGAAACAGATAATGGCCATAAAAAATATATGGCAATAATATTAATTGTCTTATCTTTAATTTTATCAGCCTTATTATATAATTTTGGAAATAAAAATAGTGAAGTAGAATTAATAGCAAATGAAAAAATATTTGAAAAATTACAAAATACCGAAAGTGGATTTTCATATGATAATGATAAAAGAACTGAACATGTTATAGAAAAAAATAAGACTGCTGTTATATTTGACACAAGACAAATAGAACTTTCTAAAATAATAGAAGAAAATGAAAATGCATTAAAAGATCCTAATACAAAATATGATAAAATAACTCTTTTAACTAAAGAAAATGTAATTATATTTGTAAAAAATACAAAACCTATAACATATGATTTTGATTCGAAAGAATCAAGAGAAGCCTTAATGCAAGTAATTAAACTTTCTAAAAATGGCTTTTTAATATTTTTAATAATTACATTAGTTAGCTTTATACAAATATATATAATATATATATTAATATTTAAAACAATTGGGAAACTTACTGTAAGTATATTTTCCGGGTTAACTAAATATGATATAACTAAAGAAGAAGCAAATAAGATAGCAACATATAGTGCAACAGTACCAACAATACTATTTGTAGTATTTAATATACTTAAGAAATTTATTAAAATTGATATGAGTATTTTATTAGTTTTATTAATATTAATATATTGCATATATGTTATACAAATGATGACAGGATTAAAGCAGAAAGGAAAAAAATAGCAAATGAATAAGCAAAAAAAAGGAAATGACAACAAACAAAAAAATAATGATAAAATAATGGCTATAATATCAGCTATTATTGCAGTTATTATACTATATACAATATATGGTTTATTATTTAAAAATAATGACGAAAACATACGTGAAAAGTTAGAAAAAGAATATACATATAGCCAATTTATGCAAGATTTAGAAGATGATAAGGTTTCTAAAATAGCTGGTATTGCAAATAGCAAGACAATGGATATTGTTTTAAAAACAGAAGAGCAAATAGCAAAAGAAAATGAGATAAGAAAAGAACATGAAAATAATAAAGTAGAAACAAAAAAAGCGTTAGAAAAATATAATATAGATCTTGAAGAAGCTAGAAGAAAAAAAGCAAAAGAAGAATTTTTAAATCCTTCTAATCTTTTTAAGAGTAAAGAAGAGAAAAAAGAACAAGAAAAAGAATATAAGAAAACAAATAAAAAACTATATATACCAACAATGGATGCATTTAGTAAGTTTGTAGGTGAAAAAATTACTGAAGGAAAAAATGTTATATATAATGTAGCTGATATACCACAAGCTGGTAAAATGATTAAATCAATAATTGGTTTAATACCAAGTATATTGATAATTGCTATGATGTATATGATATACAAAATGCAAGATATTGGAAGTAAGTCTAAACAATCTAGTGATGACTTAGCAAGAGATACAGATATTAAATTTGATGATGTTGCAGGATTGGATGAAGAAAAAGATCAATTGATGGAAATAGTAGACTTCTTAAAAGAACCAGAAAAGTATGAAAATATGGGAGCTAAAATACCTAGAGGAATATTACTATATGGTGATCCAGGAACAGGTAAAACACTTATTGCAAAAGCAATAGCAGGTGAAGCTGACGTACCATTTATATCAATGAGTGGATCAGAGTTTATTGAAATGTTTGCAGGATTAGGAGCACAAAGAGTAAGAAGACTATTTGAAAGAGCAAGAAAAATTGCACCTTGTATAATATTCATAGACGAAATTGATGCAATTGGAGCAAGAAGAGCAGCAAACTCTAATGAAAGTGAAAATAATCAGACATTAAATCAATTATTAGTTGAAATGGATGGATTCAATACTGGAGATAATGTAATTGTACTTGCAGCAACAAACAGGCCAGAAATGCTAGATAAGGCGCTTTTAAGACCGGGTAGATTTGATAGACAAATAATAATTCCTACACCAGATAGTAAGGGAAGAGAAGAAATACTTAAAATACATGCTAAGAATAAGAAGTTTGCAAAAGATTTTTCTTTTGCAGAATTAGCAAAAGATACTGCAGGATTTTCTGGAGCAGAACTTGCAAATTTATTAAATGAAGCTGCAATACTTGCAACTAAATCAAGAAATGAATATATTACAAAAGTGAATTTAGATGAGGCATATAGGAAGGTTGTAATAGGCCTTGAAAAACAAAATAGGGTAATATCAGAAAAAGAAAGAAGAATTACAGCATATCATGAATCAGGACATGCAATAGTAAGTTATATGCTTGAAACACAAGATGATGTAAAAGAAGTTACAATAGTTCCTAGAGGAGTTGCAGGTGGATATACAATGTATAAGCAACAAGAAGATAAGCAATATATAACTCAAAGAGAACTTGAAGAACAAATGATATCACTTTTAGGTGGAAGGGCTGCAGAATATATAATATTTACTGATGTAACTACAGGAGCAAGTAACGATTTAGAAAGAGCATCACAAATTGCAAGAGCGATGATAGTTACATATGGTATGAGTAAAACATTAGGACCTGTTTCACTTAAGGTAGAAGAACCATACGAGCTTAACTATTATGGAGAAGAAATATTTAAAAATATTGGAAATGAAGTAAGAAAAAGAGTAGAAGATGCATATGATGTTGCAAGGAAGATATTAACAGATAATATTGAAAGGTTACATTATTTAGCAGAGGAGTTATTAGAAAAAGAAAGAATAGATGAACATGAATTTGAAAGAATTATGAATACAGATATTAACAAATTGGATAATAACTATGATAATGAAAATGATAATAAAAACTAAAAACTAAAAACTAATTAAGAAAACAAAATTAAAATAATAACAATACTTAGATACTAAGGAGGAAAGCATGTTTGATCAATTAGGAGAAAAATTAAATAATATTGATGCTAAGTCACTTGCTAAAATAATGTTAACTGTAGGTATAATTGGTATAATAGTTATTTCAATTTTGATTGTTAGAATAGTTAAGGTTTCAGAAAAACAAAAAGAAGAAATAAGAAAAAATAGGAATAATTCTGCACCTGTATCAGAACAAATGGATAAATTAAAAAATGAAATAATTAAAAGTCAAGAAAAGAATAATGGTACTACTTTAAACCAAGAATATAATGATATTATATTTCAACCAAAGAAATTAAATGATTAATATTCAAGAGAGAAAATAATGAAAAAAAAAATAATAGATAATGCAGAAATAAAAAAAGAAAGTAATAATATATATAGAGAAAATAATATAAATAGTAATATAGAAAATAAAAAGAAGAATAAAAATAAAAAAATAATATATATATCTAGTATGGGTGGTCACTTAAAAGAATTATTAATGCTTGAAAAACTTTTTGATAAATATGATACAACAATAATTACAGAAAAAACTGATGCAACTAAAAATCTAAAAGAAGATATTTTAAAAAAGCATAAAAATACTAAAACATATTATTTAGAATATGGTACAAAGCATAATATATTTCCATACATTGGTATATTTTTAAAAAATATATTTCTTTCATTTAAATATTTTAAAAAAGTAATGCCAGATATAGTAATAACAACAGGAACACATACAGCTGTTCCTATGTGTTTTATTGCAAAAATTTTTAATAAAAAGGTTATATATATTGAAACATTTGCAAGTGTAACAGGCGGAAGCTTAGCAGGTAAAATAGTATATCCAATAGCAGATGAGTTTATTGTACAATGGAAAGAAATGCTTAAAAAATATCCAAATGCTAAATACTTAGGAGGTATATTTTAGTGGTATTTGTATCAATAGGAACACAAGATAAGGAATTTGATAGATTAATTGAATATATTAAAAGATTAAAAAAAGAAAATATATTAAAAGATAATTTGATTATACAAAGTGGTATAACAAAAGTTGATTTTGATGACGAAAAAATGGATAATGAATATAATGTTGAATCATTTTCTTTTATTAATAGTGAAAAGATGAAAGAATATATATCAAAAGCAGATTATGTAATAATACATGGAGGAGTAGGAACAATTATACAATGTATAATGCAAAACAAAAAAACAATTGTAGTTCCAAGACTTAAAAAACATTTTGAACATGAAAATGATCATCAATTAGAAATCGCAAATAAGTTTAAAAAATTAAAACTAATTGAAGTTGCAAATGATTATGATGAATTAAAAAATATAATATTAAATATTGATAATATAGAATTTGAAAAATATATATCTACAAATGATGAATTTGTAGCAAAGCTAGATGAAATTATACAAGATATGTAATTAAAGATAGGAGCATATAGTGATTAGTGAATTAATAATAACAATAATACTTGCAAGTTTTGGAACATATGTATTTGTTCCAATTACAATGAAACTTGCAAGGAAATATGATGTTTTAGACTATCCAAATGAAGATAGAAAAAAGCAAAAAATTCCAATGCCAAGATTGGGAGGCCTTGCTATAATAATAGGCTTTGCAATTGCAATGGCATATATTATAATTACAAATTTAGTATGTAAGGAAATAGTTTTTGAATCAGAAAATCTTAAATTATTTGTAGGTATGCTATTAGGAGCAATTGTAATATCTATAACAGGATTTTTAGATGATAAGTATGATATATCTGCAAGACAAAAGTTTATAGGGCAGATAATAGCAGCTGTGATTGTTATGGCATTTGGTCTTAGAATAACTAAAATATCAATACCATTTACAACAAATGCATGGATACTTCCAAACTGGTTTTCATATTTTATAACATTGCTATGGATAGTAGGAATTACAAATGCAATAAATATTATAGACGGGCTAGATGGATTAGCTACTGGAATTGTTTTAATAGCAGCTTTTTCACTTGCTATAGTATTTTATTTAAGTTCTTCACCATTACTTTCAATATTTATAGCTGTTGCAATAGGTGGAGGATCACTTGGCTTTATACCATATAATAGGTTTCCTGCAAAAACATATTTAGGTGATATTGGATCTAACTTCTTAGGTTTTATGCTTGCTACAGTATCATTATTAGGTGTTGGAAAAACATATGTAGTAATAGTAATGGCACCAGTATTAATACTTGGCATACCAATTTTTGATACATTATTTGCAATGATAAGAAGAGCGGTAAAGAAAAAAAGACTTTCTGCAATGTTTGAAGCAGATGGAAATCATATACACTATAGGCTTATAAAAAAAGGATATTCAGTAAGACAAACAGCAAGAATGCTCCAAGGGATTACACTTGCATTTGCATTATTTGCAATAATTGCAATAGATGGTGGATTACTTAAAAGTCTTACATATACTATACTTGTTTGTACATTAGTATATATAGGTATTGATGATATCTTTCCTAAAAATGAATAGTAGTAATAAAATAATATATATAAAACATATAAATAAAATAAAAGATATAAATAAAAATCTCTAAATGAGATTTTTAATTTTGGATTAAAAAAGAGGAGATATAGATATTATTTGTTGAAATGTTAACATAATTGTGGTATAATAAATATATATATTACAATAATAATAAATACAAATGTGTTTTTTAGTAGTATATAAGTGTAGAGAATATAATATTATTTTGTAAATTATGGAGGCTTAAGAATATGAACAACAACAACAATAATAATGTAAAAGAAACTAGAAAAAATAGAAACAAAAGAGTGTTTTGGCAAATAGTTACATGGTGTGGCTTAGCATTAGTATTATTTTCATTATACAATAGGTATAATCAAAATAAATTTGATAATGAAAAACAACAAATAGTACAAAAAATGGAAAAAGAAAATTCTGAAAAAATGGAAAAAGCAAATGCAAAAATTGAAGAAAATAGAGCACAACTTATTGTAGCAAATAATAAGAAAAAAGAAACAGATGAAAAAATTAAAAAGCTAAAAGAAAGCGAAGCTGTAAAATTTGCATTAAAAGAAGAAAAAATTGCTAAAACATTTAAAGAATTTACTAAGATGTCATCAGATGTCATAGCATATGTCGAAATACCAAATTTGGAAATTGAAGAACCTATTTGCAAAACAAAGGACAACAGTTATTATTTAAGAAAAAATCTTTTAGGACAATATTATGAAAATGGTACAGCATTTGTAGAACAAAATAATAAAATAGATTTTACAGATGACAATACAGTTATATATCATCATAATATGCTAAAAGAAGGAGTTGATTTTTCTAATCTATATAAGCTAACAAAAGATGGTGTAGCAAGTAAACATCCATATATCAATTTGTATTACAATAACAAATTACATGTATACAAAATATTTAGTAGTTATATGGCATACCCAGATGTTGACTATAGGTCATTACAATTCTACGACACATTTGATAAGTTAGATTATTTAGAAGAACTATATAGTAGAAGTGAAGTTGAATTAGAAAAACCAAGCTTTAATGAAAACACTAAGATAGTAACATTATCAACTTGTGCAGAAGAAGGAATGAGAACTGTAGTACATGCAATACTTGTAGAAGACGATTCAAGAGTGGCAACAATATATGATTAGAAAAGAAAAAAGAAAAAAAGTAAAGGTAAAAAAGAAACAAACAAAATATTATATTCATAAAAGGCAGGAGTAATCTCCTGCTTTTTTTATTTAAATAATTAAAAAATATATATAATAATTTGTGATAAATTATACATATATATAATAATTTGTGATAAATTATATATATAATAAAAAAATAATAAAAAAATATGAAAGGGAAAATATATGGAATTATTAAGGGTAGAAAATTTATGTAAGCATTATGGTAAAGAAGGAAAAAGTAATTTTGTAAAAGCAGTAGATAATGTATCTTTTACTGTATCAAAAGGTGAATTTGTTTCAATAGTTGGTAAGTCAGGATCAGGTAAGTCTACACTATTACATATGTTAGGAGGAGTAGATAAGCCAACTTCTGGAAAGATATATATAAATGGAGTAGATATATATTTACTTAAAGAATCTAAGCTTGCAGAATTCAGAAGAAGGGAAGTAGGACTTATTTATCAATTCTATAACCTACTTCCAATACTTAATGTAGAAGAGAATATAACTCTTCCTATACAATTAGATGGCAAAAAGGTAGACAAAAAGAAGTTAGAAGATATACTTAAAAAACTTGGGCTAGAAGATAAGAAGAAAAATTTACCAAATGAGTTATCTGGAGGACAAGAACAAAGAGTTGCAATAGCAAGAGCACTTGCAAATGAACCAAAGGTTATACTTGCAGATGAGCCTACAGGAAATTTAGATACTAAAAATGCAAGAGAAATAATGGAACTTTTAAAATATACAAATAAGGAATTAGGACATACTATTATTATGATAACACATGATGATGATTTAGCATTAGAAGCAGATAGAATGATAACAATAGAAGATGGAAAGATAGTAGAAGATAAGGAAGTATAATATGGGGTTTTTTAAAGATATAACAGTTAAATATTTAAAGAAAAATAAGGAAAGAACAATTGCAACAATTATAGGACTTATGATAGGTGTTGCAATGATACTTACAGTAAGTATGCTTGCTGAATCATCAAAACTTGTAATATCAGATGTGGAAAGAATAAGTTCAGGAAGTGCAGAAGCAGTATTTAAAAAAGTAGATAAAGAAAAATATGATAGACTAAAGGAAAATAAAAAGTTTGCAGAAGTTGCACCATACTTAAGAATAGGATCTGCAAATATATCTCTAGAAGGAGGAATAGATACAAATAAGCCTCAAGAAGCCAGAATATACTATGTAGATATTAATGCAATTAAGAAAACTAAAGACATATATTTTTCTAAATTAAAAAATAAAGATTATGATATTAAAGAAGGTGATGTATTTTTATCAAATAATTTAGTAAATAATATATCACAAAAAAAGGACATTGAAGAAAAAATAATAAAAGTTAGAAAAGTAGAAAATAGAGAAGGTTTGCGAGAAGATATACCAGGTGAAATTGATAAAATAGATAAGCTAACTATAACAAATAAGTTTGAAGATAACTCAATAGATGCAAGCTCAATATTTGTAGTTAAAGACTTTGAAAAAGAAAATCTGATAGATAGAGCTAAAACATTAGGCTTTTGTGTAACACTTAAAAATAAGAGCACAGCGCTTAAAACACTAAAACAAATTGCACTTGAAAATAATATGATTAAAGACGAAAAAGAATCAATAAGTGGTGATATATACTATAATAATATGCTACTTTTACCATATGATACAACAAGTAATAATACAATTAACAAATCACTATTTGTAGTACAAGTATTCCTATTTGCAGTAATAGGTGTTGCAACAATCCTTGTTATATACAATAGTTTTACAATATCAATTGCAGAACGAAGAAAAGATTATGGTATGTTAATATCAATAGGTGCAAGCAAAAAGCAGATTAGAAAACTTGTAATAATAGAAGTTATGATAATGGCAACACTTGGATTACTACTAGGCTTTACTATAGGATTTTTAGGAATAAAATTACTATATTTTGTACTAAATATACTAATTGAAAAACTAATTGACCTTCAAGCAAGCCAAGGAATTGCAAGCAATATTTCATTACAACTTAAGATGGTATTTAATATGTCAGTAATATTAACTACAATTGTAGTTACATATATAATTACATATTTAGGAATACTAAGGCCTGCAAGAAAAGCTGCTAAAACATCACCAATTGAATCAATAAAAGGAATAGATGAAGTCATATACAAAAAAAGAAATGTAAAAACAAGTAAGCTATCTAAAAAGATATTAGGCATTGAAGGAGATTTGGCAAATAAGTCACTTAAAAGAAGTAGGGGAAGGTATAGGATAACCATAGTATCACTTACTGTTTCAATAGTACTATTTTTGATAGTACAAAATACTTTAACTATTGGAAATGTGGAAGTAGATAATATATCACCAGATATGTTTAAAGATGCTGACTATATTGTAGGATCATACATAGGTGAAAATGTAAATAAGATGATACAAGGAAATGAAAACATACCAAAAGAAGAAGTTAAAAAAGAAATAGTTAAACAAGGAAATAACCTTGCAGATAATGATACTAGAAAAGATTTAAATATATTAAACCTATTTGAAAATGATAATACTGTGTATTTGAAATATGATAATTTCAATGTAAAAAACAAAGAACAAAAAGAATACATAGCTAGAATAAAAGAAGAAAAAGCAAAAGTTGTTGATAATACTGCCTTTGAAACTGAAAAAGAAAGAAAAAGAGCTAAAGAACAAGAAGAAAAAGAGAAAAAAGATTTAGAAAGTACTTTTAAAACAAAGATAATAGGAGCAGAAGGAAAACTACTTGATGAATATTTAAAGAAAAATGGAATAGCAGAACTTAAAAAAGGCGAAGCAATAGTTGTAGGAAACTTTGTAAAACGTACAGGTGAAAATTACTATAGTACAAAGATATTAGATGATAAGATAAAAGAAGACAATTTAACATTATACTCTGGGTTTGATAGGGTAGTTAAAGAAGAAAATAATGAAGAAGAAACAAATAATGGAAGCAATGGAAAGATAGTAAAAGAAAAAGATGAATTTAGTAAGCTAAAAATTAAAAAAATAGTATATGATCAAGAATTTCCTAAAGTAAAAAATACAAGCTTTGAAGATAGATTAGGTGCAATTATAGTTAGTAAAGAAACATTTTTTGATATATATAATGACTTAGAAACTAAGAAAAAAGAAAATAATGAAAAATACAAAGAAGAATTAGCTAATGTACATAAAAATGATATATTAGAAAGTGCTAAGGAAAATAACTATACTGGAGAAGAAGTAGAAGAATTATTAAAAAATACAGAACATGACCTTAATATAAGTTCTATAAATGTAAATAAGCTATATAGCTATAAGGGACTAAGCAGAGAAGAAAAGCAAAAAGCAGATAAGGAATTAATAGAACTCGCAGAAAGATTTGCAAAAGAAGGAAGAGAAAATAATAAGATTAGTATGTATGTATCAAATGATAATATAGCGGCAGTTTTTGCAGCAATAAGAGCAGTAACTACAATAATTAAGATACTAATTTATGGATTCATAACTCTAATAATACTAATATCAATATCAAATGTATTTAATACGATATCTACAAATATAATATTAAGACAAAGAGAATTTGCAAATCTTAAATCAATTGGTATGACTAAAAAGCAAATGAGAAAGATGCTAGATTTTGAATCAATACTATATGGAACTAAGGTTATAATATATGGTGTAGCAATATCATACTTACTTATGAAGCTTTTAAAATATATGTTAAGAGCAAATGCAACAGTTAATGTAAGTATTAGTTTAAAAAGTATAATCTGTGTTGTAGTAGGTGTACTTGCAATAATCTTTACTACAATGAGATATGCAAGATCTAAGATAGATGATATGAATATAATAGATGTAATTAAAAAAGGATCAATGTAATATGTATTATATATATATGCTAAGATGCAAGGATAATTCTATATATACAGGTATTACAACTAATTTAGATAGAAGAATGGAAGAACATTTTAATAAAGATGAAAAAGCTGCAAAATATACTAAAAGAGTAGGAGCATTGAAACTTGAAAAAAGTTTTAAAACAGATAATAGAAAAAATGCATCAAAACTAGAATGGCATATTAAAAGATTAAATAAGAAACAAAAAGAAGAGTTTTTAACAACAAGTGACTTTGGTGTATTTAAAGGAAAAATACAAGAAGAAAATTATATATAAAATGTAAATGAGATAAGCTAAAATAGATAAAATAAAATATTGATTAATTTACATAATTATGTTATAATAATAACAGTTACATTTTGTAACATTTAATTATTAACTTATTTAGGAGGCCAGAAAAAAATGACAGAAGAAAATGAAAAAGGTGTAAGAAGAGTAATCGAACTAGACTTTGTAGAAAAGAAAATGACAAGCGTATCTGAAAAAAGAGAGCTACAACCAATTGAAACAATTTCAAGTAGTTACACTGAATCTAATGGTGTATTATACAAAGACAAGTTATATTTACTTTTAAAAGACAAAAGCGGCAACATCAAATTAAAAATAATAGATGTTGACTAACACTTAATAATTAAATGGAAATTAGGATGCTACTGCATCCTTTTTTCATGTATTTTTTATTTGTCTTTAATATTGAAAGAATAACTTGTATATGATATTTTATATTTATGAATAATGAAGATAAAATACTTGAGAAAATGAAGGAAAATAATGGTATAATAACAACAAAAGAAGTAATTGAAATGGGAATAAGTTCAAAAACCATAACAAGACTTGTAAGGAAAGATAAGCTAAGAAAAATAACAAAAGGTATGTATGTAGACAAAGAAAATTTTAATGACCCATATTTTGAAAAATTAGCAAGATGCAGACAGGGAATTTATTCACACGAGAGTGCTTTTTATTTATATGGACTAATTAAAAAACCAAATGTATACCAAATAACTATTCCAAGTCATTATAATACGAGAATAATAACACATGATGAGAATGAGTTTTTTTATCTTAAAAAGAATATATGCATTTATGGAATAGAAAAAATAGAAACATTAGAAAAAAATGAAGTAAATGTATATAATGTTGATAGAACAATATGTGATATATTACATGATAGTAAGAGAATAACAGAAAATAGATTAAATATGCTTTTTTCAGTATATTTAAATTATGAAAATAAAAATATTGAAAAAGCATTTGAATATGCAAAGATTTTAAATGTAGAAGACAAATTAGAATATATGTTAAAAAGAAAAGGAAAAAATGTATGAGAACACTAGTATATTATTATGATAGAAAGAAAGTAGAAGCTAAAGTAGTTGAAAATATTTTTAGAGGATATAGTGTAGAAAAATTATTTTCAATATATGATGTATTATATAATAGAAATAGAAGTGAAAAGGAACTTAAGAAAAGAAGAAACGAATTATTAGAAAAACAAATTGATAAAAAAATTGCAGAAGAAAAGGTAAATTATCCAAATGAAGAAATACAAATTATCTTTTTTGGGACAGATAAGATAGTAAGAGATAGTATAAAATATGTAAAAAACAAATATAATAATATAAAAATAAAGTTAATATTTGATACATATGAAGGTTTAATATTTGATCAATATGAAATGAAAAATTTTTCTAAAATGTTAGAACTTGCTAAAAATAATACTGTTGAAAAAATATATTTTTTCAAAAAGAGTATTGCAAAAGCATATAAGAAAATGGGATATAATGCGGGATATATAATGCAAAATTTTAATTTAGATAAAGATGCATATGAAGATAGACTTAAAGATAGAAAAAATGATTTATCTAAAAAAGAAAAAATAGTAATTGGTGCATATCCTTCATCAAATTATTGGAATAGTAATATATATAATATATACAGCGTTTCAAGTTTTTTTGAAAATGCAATTTTAAAATGTAAGATACAATCAGAAAGGGACATAGATTTTATTAAAACATATAATATAGATTCAACACCGGTAAGTTTTTCAAATGAAAATATTGATGCATTAATTTCTAACATTATAGAAAGTGATGTTGTACTTGACTTGGATTTTACCGCGAATAATAATATAAATTTCTTGATAGCTGCAACATTTGGAATACCATGCTTAATTGGTAATAATAATGACCTATTTATTGATTTACCATTTATATATAGTGATAAAATAGTTACAAATACTGAAGATAATCCATATGAAAATTCTGAAAAGATAAAAAATATAATAGAAAATTTAGACTTAACTGATTTAAAAGAAAAGCTAATAATATGGAAAAAAGAATATGACAAATTGCAAAAGCAAAACTTAGAAAAGGTTATAGGGGAGTAGTACTTATGAAAAAGGCGTTTAGAAAACTCAAAAAATACTTAAAAGAAAATATGAATAATGATGGATACATATACAAAAAGGTAAATAATGTATATCATAAATTAAGTGCTAAAAAATGGGAATTTCAAGAAAGTAGAAGAATTAAAAGGGAAAATGGATCATTGTATCTAGCAAAATATAATAGACAAGTAGTAGCAAATGCTTGTAAATTAATTAAAAAAACG
Organism: uncultured Eubacteriales bacterium; assembly: GCA_963513115.1. Taxonomy (GTDB): domain Bacteria; phylum Bacillota; class Clostridia; order TANB77; family CAG-508; genus JABCPO02. Next base: position 26,286 of record CAUPPN010000001.1, read on the forward strand.
AATTATAATTATATTGCATTATATAATCCAACATGGCTTGGTGTTGCTAACTCAACTAAAGGATTATTTGAAAGTTGTATACCACTTGAAAAGTTAAAAAATAGAAAATTAAGAAAAAAGGTATTAGATGAAATTGTTAAAAATAATAAGATAGAAACAGTAATATTTTCACAAATGGTAGATGGTTGGGAAGATCTAATAAAAGAGCTTCATAGAGCGAAAAAAGAACTTAAAATAAAAGTAATATGGCATGCAAATAATTATGAAACAATATCTGATTATACATGGAACCTTAAAAAAGAGTTAATAAGTATGTATAATGATGGATATGTATGTGCATTAGGATTTGTAAAAAAGACAATGGCAGAATTCTATAAAAACAGGGGATATAATGCATATTATTTTTCAAATAATGTTAACTCCAATATAAATCAAAATGAAAAAGAAAATAATAAAGAAGAAAAAAGAAAAGAAGAATACAAAGACAAAGATAAAAAAATAAAAATTGGATTATATAATGCTCATAGCAGAGAAATAAAAAATATATTTACCCAAATGTTAGCAACTAAATTCTTTGAAAATGCTGTTGTGGATATTGTGCCATCTAGTGAGCAAATTGAAGAATATGCAAAAATGAATAATATGAAATATACAAATGTATCATATTTCATACCAACAGATGAATTAATGGAAAGAATAAAACAAAATGACATAAATGTATATGCTACATTTACAGAATGTGCACCAATGTTTCCTATGGAAAGCTTTGAGTCAGGCGTTCCATGTATTATTGGTAATAATAATGACTATTTTAAAGGTAGTAAATTAAGAGATTATGTTTGTGTAAATAGAGAAGATGATCCATTTGAAATATATAATAAGATAAAAGAAGTTATAGAAAATAAAGAAGAAGTTATGGAATTATATAAAAAATGGAAAGTTAATTTTAATATAGAAAATGAAAAATTAGTTAATGAATTTATTAATTCTTAAATTATAATAAAAAAGAAGAAAATAAAAAATAAAAGAGTGAATAAATATTTAATATATGAAATAGAGGTACATATGGGTAAAATGGAAAATGCAGTGTTATTTTCATTATCTGCAAGTAAACAATTAAGTGAAAAAATTGCAAAAAAGTTAGGAAAAAAATTAGGAGATATAACTATAAAACATTTTGCAGATGGAGAAATAATCGTAGAATTAGAAGAATCAGTAAGACATAAAGATGTATATTTAATACAATCAACATCAAATCCTGTTTCTAATAATTTAGTTGAATTACTAATTGCAATAGATGCATGCAAAAGAGCATCAGCAGAAACAATAAATGTAATTATTCCATATTTTGGATATGCAAGACAAGATAGAAAAGCAAGACCTAGACAACCTATTACTGCAGGGCTTGTAGCAAACTTAATTGAAGCGGCAGGTGCCACATCTGTTACAACAGTTCAAATTCACTCAAGACAAACAATTGGATTTTTTGATATTCCTGCAGATGACTTAGAAGTAATTGGAATATTATCAACATATTTTAAAAGAAAAAAATTAAAAGATTTAGTAGTAGTTTCACCAGATCATGGTGGAGTTAAAAGAGCAAGAGATATGGCAGAAATATTAGGATGCCCGATAGCTATAATTGATAAAAGAAGATTAAAAGCAAATGAAGCAGAAGCAATGAATTTAATAGGTAATGTAGAAGAAAAAAATGTAATAATAATAGATGATATGGTAGATACAGCAGGAACTATTGTATCTGGAGTAAAAATGTTAAAAGAAAACGGAGCAAAAGATATCTATGTTGCAATAGGACATCCTGTTTTATCAGGACCTGCAATTGAAAGAATAAAAAAATCAGATATTAAAAAGTTTATATGTACAGATACAATTGAGCTACCAGAAGAAAAGAAAATAGATAAAATAGAAGTTGTAACAGTTTCTAAAATGCTTGCAGATATAATTGAAGGCCAAATAATGGGTAATAGTGTAAGCGAAATATTATTAAAATATAGGAAAAGAGACTTTATTGAAAAATAATAAAATAAAATACATAAGTTTAATAAAAAGGAAGTGCAAATTAGCACTTCTTTTTTATTAAAAAAATACTTTACATAACTATAGCAAAATAATAAAAAATATGGTATAATATATAATATATAGCGTATGCTATGTAGTTAATATCTTTTTAAATGATTATTTAAAAAGTATGGAAATGTAGTTAATTGGTATTTAAAGGAGAAGAAAATGATTAAAAAACTCAAATATTTAAAACTTAAGCAATAGGTTTTGTTTTAAAAATTATATAAATGTGTTATAATTTTTCATACAAACTTATTAAATCCTGTAATTATTTTTAAAGGATGAAAGAACATTAAAGGTATTTAGGACAAATTATAGAAGCTACAAAGGAGAAGAGTATAATGACTAGGAAGAAAAATAACTGCTTAAATGTAAAAATGCCAAAAGAAGTTTTTACAAACAATCAGCTTAGATGGATTAAAAGACAAAATTTTACAAAACAAGAAATATTAATGATTTTCAGCAAATATGCGAAAGATTTTCTTGATTACAATGCAATATTTCCAAATCTTTCAGTACCATTTAAAGAAGAAACAAAATGGTTAAATGTTTTAAAAGAAATTATTAAAAATTATGAAGAAAATGAAGCAAAAGGTATAATAGTTCAAACAATAGAGGATGAATGTAGAATAGAAATTAAAAACTTCATGCAAAGAGAAGGAATAACAGGGTTAAATAGCTTAAGAAACACTCTTGCTGATGCTTGTAGATTAATATATATAGCAGAGGTATATGGATATGCTAGAAGACCAGAAGTAAGATTGGATGTTATAATTGATTGTATAGCTAAAGATTATTAAGGAGCATATTATGACTGTTTCAATATTGCTGGATTTACTTATAATAATGCTAGCTACAATTATATATATTATAGTGAGTATTCTTGCAATACTATTCCGTACATCTTATATACTGGATCTTGAAATGGAATATAAGAGGGTGGGAGTACTATTTTTATTTAATTATATGCTACCATTTACTTATACAGGTTGTATGTTGATTGCAAAGGCACTAACAAGACCAAAAATACTTTTAAGGTCGGCAGAAATATCAGTAATCATTTGGGTAATCACAATTGCGATTGCATATTTTATGCAAGCTGATGAAATTAAAAGAAAGAAAAAAAGAAAAATTAGCTAAAGAAAATAAGAAATAATATTTAAAAATACCAATAATGTTGAGGTGCCAAATGGCACCTCTTTTGTTATGCAAAAATTTAAATAGATATGTTTTAATTAATATATTTTAGAATATATGTAATAGCAAAAGTGATAATATTAATAGGAAAAGGAATAAGAACAAGAAGAACGATAATAAAATAAAAAAATAGATTAAAGATAGCAAAAAATATGATTAAAGACACTAAAAAGATAATAATATATATATTAATAGTTACTTGAAAAAACATTTTAGAAAATATACTATTAGATAGTAGAATGTAACAATAATGTATAATAATATAAAATATAATTTATATTGTGTTAATATATAATTAAGTACAATGTATTAACGTAAAACATACGAGGAGCAATATGATTGAATTTAAAAATGTAGTAAAAGAATATGACTCTGGAGTAACAGGAATAAAAAATGCGAATTTCAATATAAAAGATGGTGATTTTGTATTTTTAGTTGGTTCTTCAGGTTCAGGAAAATCTACATTAATAAAAATGATGCTAAAAGAAATTGATCCAACAAAAGGTGATATTATAATTGATGGCAAAAACATAACAAAATTAAAAAGAAGAGATATTCCATATTTAAGAAGAAGTATGGGAGTTGTATTCCAAGACTTTAGATTAATTAATGAAAAAACAGTATATGAAAATATAGCTTTTGCTATGTACATGATTGGAGCTACACAATCTAAAATTAAAAGACAAGTACCAATGGTATTATCATTAGTTGGTTTATCTGAAAAAGCAAATCAAAAGCCAAATGAACTATCTGGTGGAGAACAGCAAAGAGTTGCAATAGCAAGAGCACTTGTTAATAATCCTAAAGTAATAATTGCAGATGAGCCTACAGGAAACCTAGACCCACATACTGCATGGGATATTATGGCTCTTTTAAAAGAAATAAATAAAAGAGGAACAACTGTAGTTATGGCAACACACGCATATGACATAGTAGATGTTATGAATGAAAGAGTAGTTGAAGTGTCAGATGGTGTAATAATACGAGATGATGAAAGAGGTACATATAGCTGTGAGATTTAATTATTATTTAAAAGAAGGTTTTTCAAATCTTTTTAAAAACAAGAAGTCAACTCTTGCTTCAATGATAACAATGATGTCAACACTTATAATTTTAGGAATATTCTTACTATTTAGTATGAACATAGGTGATGCAATAAAGGCATTAAAACAAAATCAAGGAATGCATGTTTTTATATTAGTTGAAACAAAAGAAGATAGAATTAAAGAAATAGGCGATGAAATTAAAAAAATTGACTATGTAAATAGTGTAACTTTTAAATCTAGAGAAGAGGGACTTAAAGATTTAAAAAAACAATTTAAAGATAGCCCAGCACTTACAGAGGGAATAGATAATCCTGAGTTTTTGCCAGATTCATATATAGTAAAATTAACTGATATAACTAAGGCCTCTGAAGTAAAAGGTAAAATAGAAAAAATAAAAGATGTAGAAGAAGTAAAAGATCAACAAACAATTGTAAATACATTAATAGGTATATCTAAGATGGGTAGTACGATAGGAGTTGTTTTAACTGCAGTATTAGTAATTGTATCAGTACTAATAATATCAAATACAATAAGACTTACTGTTGCTGCAAGAAGAAGAGAAATATCTATTATGAAATATGTAGGAGCAACAGATGGATTCATAAAAACACCTTTTGTAATAGAAGGAGCTTTTATAGGGTTCATAGCAAGTTTTATTGCAATTATAATATTAGGATTAATGTATGAAGCATTGATTGCAAATGTAGCAAGTACAATAACTGGAGTGTCTATGGCAACAGGTGGAGAAGGTGATACAATTTCAATATCATTATTACCATATAAAAATATAGTAGGACAAATTCTATTAATATTTATGATAATATCAATTGGTCTTGGAGTTATAGCAAGTAGCATATCCATGAAAAAATATTTGGAGGTTTAATCTAAAATGGAAAATTCCAAAGAGAAAATAGTATCAATACTATTAATAATATCGATTATATTAACTATAATAATGCCAATTTCATATGCAGAAAGCTTAAATGAAAAAAAGCAGAAAGTTAATAATGAGATAAAAAATAATGAAAACAAGGTCAACCAAATTAAAACAGAAGTAAATAATATTTCTAGTGATCTTAAAAATATAATAAATCAGATATCAACAAAAGAAGAAGAAATTAATAATTTACAAATAGAAGCTGGAGATCTTTCTAATGAAGTTAAAAAAATGGAAACAGAAGTAGAAAGTCTAAAAAAGAAACAAGAAGAAAAACAAAAATTACTTAAAAAAAGAATGAAAGCAATATATATGAATGGATCAGTTTCATATTTAGAATTACTTGCAAATTCAGAAGACCTTACAACATTAATATCTAACTATAATATGATATCACAAATAAATGAAGTAGATAATAAATTAATTAATCAAACAGAAAATGAAAGACAGAAAATTGATGCAACATCTTCTGAGATACAAGTTAAAAAGAAAATAGTAGAAGAAAAGAAAAATGCAATAGAAAAAGCAAAACAAGAAAATGAAAATTTAAAAAGACAAAAAGAAGAAAAAGTACAAACTTTAGGTGAAGAAGAAAAGAAAACAGTAGCAAAATTAGATGATTTAAAAAGAGAACAAGCTGCCATTTCAAATGAAATAATGGAATATGAAAGAAGAAAGCAAGCTGCAATAAGAGCAGCAAGAGCTGGAAAAAGTAGTGGTGGTAAAAGTGAATATATTGAACATTATGTAGGTGGTAGATTTGGCTGGCCAGTACCAGGAAATTATGGAATAACTACTCCATATGGAAAGGGTGGTAAATATTGGTCAAGTGGTTATCATACAGGCGTTGATTTTGCATCACCAAAAGGTACTCCAATATATGCTGCAAATGATGGAATAGTAGTTTCAGCAGTATATAAAGGTGCATATGGAATGCATGTAATAATAGACCATGGTGGAGGATTATATACATTATATGCACACGGTAGTGCACTTTTAGTTTCAGCAGGTCAAAGAGTAAAAAGAGGAGAACAAATAGCGAAAGTAGGACAAACAGGTAATGCATATGGAAACCATTTACATTTTGAAGTAAGAAAGGGTGGATCAGGATACTTTAATCATGTTAATCCAATGCCATATTTAAGATAATACTAGAAAATAGTATAAAAATGTATTATAATGATTGTAATATAATTTAAAATCTAATAAGAAAAGTAAGGTTATGAAAAAAGGTAGTATAGAAAAAAATATTAATAATAATATATATAAAAGTATATGTATAGTTATTATAGCTATACTACTTTTTATATGTTTTCTAATATATGCAAAAAAAATCTCAGGCATAGATATATGTATAGGAGAAAATATTGAAAAAGATGTAAATATATATAAATATAATCAAAAACAAAATAATGAGCTAGAAAAGAAAAGAGAAGAAATTAACAAATCTCTTTCTAAGAATGTATATAATTCATTGAAGGTTAAACAAGATATGTCTAATACTTTTAGAGAAGTTATGGAGCTTCAAAATCAGATAACAATAAATGATGCTCAGATACAAGGGTTAATTGAACAAATTAATATATTAAATCAATATATAGCAAATACTAAAAAAGTTGTAAAAACATTAGAAAGTCAAAAAAATGCAAGAGAAGATATGGCTAAAAAAAGACTTAAAACAATATATATGAATGGTGAAAATAAAAAATTAGAAGTACTACTTTCATCTAAAGGAATATTAGATTTCTTTTCTAATTATTATATGATACAAGAAATAAATGAGTTAGATAATAATATAATCTTAAACGTTGCAAGAAATAGACAGATAATTAGAAAAGCAGAAGATAATCAAGTTATGTATGAAAAACAATTATTAGAAAAGGGACAGCAATTACAAAAAATAAAACAAAGCAATCAAAACTATATTGTACTTAAAAATGCCAAATTAACTACCTTAACGGAAGAAGAAAAACAACTTGCAAACAATATAGAAACGCTAGAAAAAGAAAGGCTTTCAATAGAAGCAGAAATTTCTAGAGAAGCAATGGTTCTTCCAAGTATTGGAGCATATGTAGGAGGAGTATTTGCATGGCCTGTACCTTCTTGTAATTCATTAAATTGGATAACTGCAAGATATGGTGAAGGATGGAATTCTGGCTATCCAGGCCCTAATCATTCTGGGGTAGATATTGCAATACCATCTTCAGAAGTTGGAAGACATGCAGCTGTTGCAGCACAAGATGGTAGAGTAATAGTTGCAGTAGGAGATAAGAAGGGGAGTAGAAGAAGTTACGGTAATTATATTGTTATAGACCATGGTGGTGGAATATATACACTATATGGGCATGCTGACTCAATTATGGTACAAAGAGGGCAATATGTTAAAAAAGGCGAACCAATAATGTTTGTAGGAAGCACTGGAAACTCTACAGGACCACATCTACATTTCGAAGTTCGTATTGGAGGGCCTAATTATTCTAATAAGAAAGATCCTTTACCTTTTATAACTAATCAAAAAAGTCCTGAAGCATATATACAAAATAATACAAATGATAATGTAATAAAACAAAATACACAAAATAATACAACAAATATACAAAATAATAATACAGTAGGTAAATCAAATAGTATTAATTTGAATTAAGTAAAGAGGAAAAAATGCAAGAACATGATACATTAAAAAGTATAAACAAAGATAGTAATGAAAGACTTAGAAAAAATGCAAAATATTATGATGACGTATTTAGCAAGTTTGATGAAGATAATATAATAGAAGAAGAAAATAATATTAATATGAGAAATAATAATTATAATAATATTGTAAATAATAATAATATAACTAATAGTTTTAATTCTAATAGCAACAATAGTTCATATAATAGGTTAAGACAAAATGTACAATTTGAAGAAGATATACCAACTATTAGTTTACACAACAAGAAAAAAAAGAACCTTAAATGGGATATGACACCACTTGATTTAATAATATATGTTTTTATTTTAGTAATGTT
>CAUPPN010000002.1:0-19674 GCA_963513115.1 uncultured Eubacteriales bacterium
TACTATTTTTCCATCCCTTTTTTTAATTAACATTTTATCCCCCATATATTGTATTTTATTTCAGCTAAGTTTGGATTTTTTATATTTTTTTTATATTTTTTCAAAAAATATTTTTTTGATTTATTTCATTTTTTATTTTTTTGATTACTCTTAACTGTTAAATTAAATATATGCTTTTCATTTTGCTTTGTCAAAAAAATATATTAGATATTTCACGTATTTTTTAATATAAAATAATTATTATGCAATCATTTATCCATTGGTATATATGGAAATAATAGGTTATATATTTTTTATATTCTTTATGTACACTTTTGTTTTTTCCCAGTATATAGATATTTCTATTTTTTATATAATATTTTAAAATTGTAATATATAATAAATATATTATATATTTTAAAATATTTTTACATTTTTATTTTAAAACTTTTTCATAAAAAAAGGAATAATACAAAAAAATATCTTTTCCATATTATTCCTATGATGTATATTATTCTAACATATTAAATTTGTTTTTAATATATTACTTTTTTTATTTATATAAATTAAATTAGTTTAATTAATTTAATTCGTTTTTCCATAATCCATGTATATTACAGTATTCATATGCTGCTTTAACTTTTTCATCTTTTGCTAATACAAAGTTAGCTTTTGGTTCATCACCTGGGTTTAGATAACGTACATAAGCTCCTTTTTCTGTTTCTAATATTATATATTCAATATAATGTTTTTCTTCCATTGGATGTAATGTACTTCCTACTACTACTTCTACATTTTCACCGTCTATATTTACAACTGGAACGTGTTTTTCAACTGATGTATCTGCAGTTTTTGCATTTAATAACTCTATATTAGAATTGCATTTACAATTTTCACAATTGCAATCTTCACATTTGCAATCTTCGCAATTACAATTTTCTTTGCAATCACATTCATAACCGCATTCACATTTTTTAATTTCTAATAGTGTTTTACCACAATTTTCACAATTGCAATCTTCACAATTACAATTTTTATACATATATATATTCATAAGTTTCTCCTATTTAATTTATTATTTTTATAATGTTATTATTTGTTACTTGTTATATTTTAATTATTTGAGATGCTTTCTAATTTTTTAAGATTTTCTACTTTAGAAATAATCTTTTCTATATCTTTTACATCTTTTGCTAAGTATGAGCCTATTACAACACTATCTGCCCCGCTTTCATATATTTTTTTTATGTTTGTATCGTTTATTCCACCATCTACTTGTATTAATGTATATAATCCTTGTTTTTTAATTTCTTCTTTTAATTTAGATATCTTTTTGTATGTTTCTTCTATAAATGTTTGTCCACCTTTACCAGGTTCAACACTCATTATAGTAACTTTAGCTAAGTTTTTTAAATATGGAAATATATCTTCAATATTTTCATTTGGTTTTATTGCAATTCCTGCTTGTATATCATAGCTTTTAATATATTTAATAATTTCATCTAATGAATTATTTTCTATTGCATCTTTGTGTATTGTAATTATTGACACATTTTTTAAAGCATATTCATCTATTCTTTCTTTTAAATCATATGTCATTAAATGTACTTCTTTTTTTAATATAGAAATATTGTCTATAATTTTAAATTTTTCATACATGTTATCTAAATTATTATTTTTAACAAATTTACCATCCATGACATCTATATGAAATTCTTTTATTCCTGCTTCTTCAGCATTATATATACTTTGTATAAACATATCATTAATATCCATGTCTAAAACTGATAATAGTATCATAACTTCTTCTCCTACCTAACAATTATAATTATATACTTGCTGTCAAGTATTAACAATAATAATTTTTAAAGTTAATTTTTAAGGTTAATTTCTAATTATTATTTTATTGTCTTTGCTTTATTTTATTGCTGTTCTTTATTTTATTATTTTTATTTTTATTTTTATTTTTCTATTATACTATTTCAAATTAAAATTATACTCCCATTGAATTTGTTTCAGGAAGTGTAGATCCACCATCAATTGCAAATTCTGATCCAGTTATATATGCACTTTCATCTGATGCTAAAAATGCTACTAGCTCTCCTACTTCTTCTGGCTTTCCTAATCTTTTAAGTGGTATTGCATTTGCAAGTGAATTAATTACTGAATCTTTCTCTCCAGATGTTTCTGCCATATCATCTACAAGTGGTGTATGTACGTAACCTGGGTGTACACAATTTACTCTTACTCCGTATTGTGCCATATCTGCCGCTAATCCTTTAGTAAATCCTGTAATTGCAGCTTTTGTTGTTGCATATGCAACTTCTCCTGGATCTGCAACCCAATTTCCTGTTACGCTTGCAGTATTTACAATTGCACCTTTTGATTCAATTAAGTATTTAATGCATACTTTAGATACATTCCATGCTCCTTTAATATTTATATCAAAATGGAAATCCCTTGTTTCGTCTGTCATTTCCATAAAGCTTACAAGCCTTATCACTCCTGCATTATTTGCAAGTATGTCTATTTTTCCAAATCTTTTTACTACATCTTCTACTGATTTATTTACACTTTCTACATTTCTTATATCTACTTTGCATCCTACAAGTTCATATCCTTTTTTAGCAAATTCCTTTATTACTTCATCTAACTTATCAGAATAATCAAATATTGCAACTTTTGCTCCATATTTCAAAAATACTGATACTATTCCTTTACCTATTCCACTAGCTCCACCTGTTATTATTGCTACTTTTCCATCTAGTTTATTCATATATTACCTCCATTTGTTATTATATGTTATGTTTTAAATATATATTATGCTTAACTTTTAGGCCATATTATTTTCATATAATCTATTATTTTTAATATATATTAGGTCTTATATTAAATCTATAAAAAATAAAATAGGAATTAAATCCTATCTTATTTTTAATTTATATTTTTTTATTTCAGTGTCTTTTTATTTTTTTACTTTACTATTATTTTAATTATTTCTCACTTACTTTTCTTGCAAGTAATACATATCTAAGTGATGAATCATCATTACATGTAGATAGTGATATTTCTGTTTCACCATTTGTATCTCTTCTTATATATGACCCATCTGTTGTTTGTCTCATTTTTCCTTCATATATCTCATATTCAACTTCTCTTCCAGTTAAATCTTTAATATATATTTTATCACCTATTTTTAATTTATCATTTTTTGAAAAGAACATATTATTTCTATAGTTATGTCCTAAAATTGTTGTATTACCTGGTTCATTTACTCCTGCTGTTGATTCAAGCATTGCAACACCTTTTGCAAGTGAATTATTTGTAAGTGGTGTAAGTATTGGATATTTTATCTTTGTTTTTGGTATTCTTATTGTTCCTACTACATCATATCCTGCAAACTTTACTCTTTTTCCACCTTTTATATTTTCTTTTGATTTTGTTTTATTATTTTCTGCACCATTTGGTTCTGTTGTAATAATAGGCCTAGATGGATCTATTTCTCCTGTTTTTTCTGGTACATTATTACTTATTACATTATGATTTTCTGCAGATACTTTTTCAAATTCATCAACAACATTATTTGCTTCTTCATTTACTTTCTCATTACTTATACTTTTTACAACAATAGCTATAATTATTCCAACAATTACAACTAATAGGAATATTAAAATTCCAGTTAAAAATTTACTACTTTTATTTTTTTCTAATTCCATATATATTCCTTCCATATAATTTTAAATTTTAAATTTTTAATTTTTAGTTTTCTTTTTTCTTTTTTTATTATAGTTTTTTAATATATTTTATTTATTTTACTTATTTTATTTATTATATTTATATGTTATCACACAACATTATAATTTTAAAAATGTTTTAACATCTTTTAATATTTTTAATATAATTATAATTTGTTCTAAAAATCAAAATTAAAAGGGGTTCCCCTATTAAACATTTTATTACTCTTCATTATTACATTTTATAGCTTTTATCTTTGAGTCCGATTCATATGCAGTTATAGTGATATTATCATTATTTAATTTTGCTTTTAATTGTAGTTTATATACTATTTTTTCTACTATTCCATCTATAACCATATATGCATAATAGTTACCAATTAAATCAAAACACATTTTAAATATTTCTAGATTGTTTAATATATGTTTTTCAAGATCTATATTTTTTTCTTCATAGTTTTCTCTATAATGAGTTATGTCTATTATTTTATTTTCTAAAAAATTTTCAATATCATCTAATATGTTTTCATTATATGTTGTAATATATGCATAATTTTCTATTTCATGATCATTTACACTTTCTATAATAATAGTGTCTATACCAATTTCTTGCAATCTATCTTCAATATTTACAATTATCTTTCTTATATATCCTTTTTCCTCATTTCTTATAACCGAGACTTTAAACCCATTAGATAGTACTAACTCATTTGCAAGAAGTTCTTCTAATCGATTCTTATTTTTCCTATTCCTATTTGAATTATATTTTGCTATTTCCTTTTTTATAGATATAAGCTTTTCTTCTTTAGGCATATATATTTCATAAAAATTATTATTTTCATTTTGTGAAATACTATCTGCAAACTTACTTAGTGCATCTTCTAATGTTATATATCCATAATCATCTATAAAATTATATATATCAGAGTATGTTTCATCAAATAGGCTATCATTATCTAAGTCTATATCTTCTAATACTCTCAAAACAATTTTTCCTGCTACCACATATATAATATCTGCTTCTTTATCAATATATATATCTATCTTTTCTTCAGATTTTAAACATGGTCTAGTAATACTTAAAACTCTTTTTTGTTTTGGTACTAATTTTAGATATTCAGTGATTTCGTCAGAAATTTTTTCTAATTCTTCTTCTAAAAACTTATCTTTGCAAATTTCCTTATTATCTATTGCATATGGTCCATAATCAAATAAATAACATAACAATTCTATGCATTTTTGATTTCTATTAATATATTCTTTAACTTCCTCTTTAGTTATTTCTCCTTTTAATATCGTAGTATCTTTTATTGCAACTTTAAATGGTGTTTTAAACTTATTATATATATACCTTAATATATCATATTCAATAATATTTTTATCTAAGGTTATTATAATAGGAAAATCAATATATACATTTCCTTGAATATACAATTCATATATTGTATCTATTTCTTTTAATATACACATTTTTTTATTGCCAGCATATTTCTTAAATAATTTTACATCTTTTTTATCCTTTATTGCTTTTTCAATGTATTCCCCTGGAGTATATAATGTTATTGCTCCACTCTTTTTTATCTGATCTGCGATTCTATTTTTACTAAATCCTGAAATAGAGTCTATACTAATAATCTTACATCCTTCAACTTTTTCTTTTCTTTTTGGTTTGTAATTAGTCATGTTTTTCTCCTTTAACTCGCAATTGCTTATTAAAATAATGTAATATCTCACATTTATTATTATAACATGATTTTACATAATTTACTATATTTAAATATATTAAAAGAAGCTACATGGTATAGCTTCTTAATTTTTAATATATAATTTAATTTTTAATGGTTGTTTGTCCTTTTTCATGCATAACTTCTATTGTTTTAACTTTTAAGTAATAATTATCATCATAATATGGATGTTCTTCTGTACCATAATTTACTTTTTCTTTTTCCCATGTTCCTACTACTTTTATCCAAGTATCTTGATCTTTTAACTCTTCTTTTATCTTTCCATCAAACTTATATTCTAAATATGAAAATCCTCCTGCACAGTATGGACAAGTTGCTACAGTTGAAATCCTTCCTACAAATGTTTCATTATCAGAAGTTAAAAACAATCCTTCTATTTCTATATTTTTATTTTCATATTTATCTGGGCATACATACATATCATTTATTGTTGTATCAAAATATTCTGTGGGTATAATCTTATCTGCTGTTATTTTTTCACCTGTTTTAGAATATAGTATTCCTTCTTTTAATTCTTTTCTTATATATTCTTCTTTTGATTTTTTACCTTCATTATTATTGTCATTGTCATTGTTATTGTTATTGTTATTTCCTTCTTGTTTTTTATCTACATTTTTTGTCACTTTTTTTGTTACCATATTATCTTTGCTTTTATCTCTTGGTTTTAAAATTGTTGCTAAAATTACTACTATAGCTATTACTATTAACAATAATATAGTCCAAATTATTTTCTTTTTAACATTTCTTTTCAAAACTTTCTCCTATTTAATAATATATATTAAATTAATTATTCTTCTATGATTTTAGCTATAATGCTAAATATTACAAATACAATAAGGTTTACAATTACAATCATAGCTCCAGTACTTACATTTAATGTATATGAAAAGTATATTCCAAATAAGAATGATATTACACTTAATATACCAGATGATATTACAACTTTTTTAAATGATTTAAATACTCTCATTGATGATAATGCAGGTAGTATTATTATACTACTAATTAGCATTGTTCCCATCATTCTCATACCCACTACTATAACTACTGATGTTAATATTGCTATTATATTTGTGTATCTATCCACATTTAATCCACTTGCTCTTGCAAATTCTTCATCAAATGTTAGTATATATATCTTCCTATAATATATTACAAACATAATGCATACAATAATACTAACTACTATACTTAATATTACATCACCTGGGCTCATTGCAAGTATACTTCCAAACATAAAATTACATGTATCTGTATTCATTCCAGTAGTAAGAGATACTACAGTTACACCTATTGCAAGTGAAGCACTAGATATTAGTGCTATTGCACTATCGCTTTTAATTGTCTTATTATTTCCTATCTTAAGAAGTATTATTGATGTTATCATAACTATTGGAAGTGATATATATAATGGGCTTGTCATTCCTAGTGCTGTAGATATTGTAATTACACCAAATCCTACATGTGATAGTCCATCTCCTATCATACTATATCTTTTTAGTACTAAGCTTACTCCAAGTAGTGAGCCACAAAGGCTAATTAATACACCAACTAATATTGCTCTTTGCATAAATGGATGTGATAGCATTGTACTAATTGCTTGAATCATTATTATCACCTACCATTTCATAATCTTTTGTTTTTCCACAAAATGTTAATTTTCCATTTTTTATTTCAAGTACATTATCTGAAAATTTTAATGCTCTATCAATATCATGTGAAACTATTAGTATTGTTAAATTGTTTTCTTTTCGCAATTTAGATAACATTTCATATATTTGAAAAGCTATCTTTGGATCTAATCCAGTAGTTGGCTCATCTAATACAATTATCTTATCTGTTGCACATAACGCTCTTGCAATTAATACTCTTTGTTGTTGCCCTCCTGATAGCTCACAAAATGCATTTTTACGTATATGATATATTCCAAGTTGTGTCATTATATCCATTGTTTTTTTTATATCATCACTTTTGTAGAAGATACTACGTATATGCCTGTTTATTGTACCAGACATAACTACTTCTTCTATTGATGTAGGAAAGTTTGATTGTATTTCTGTTTTTTGTGGTAGGTATCCAATATTCTTTTCTTTTTGAATACTCCCTTTATATCCCTTATTTAATCCTAATATGCATTTAAGCAATGTACTTTTACCTGATCCATTTTCTCCTACTATGCAATTAAATGTTCCTTCTTCAATTCCAAAACTTATATCTTCTAAAGTAGCCTTCTTGCCTGGATAATTAAATGATAAGTTTTCTACTTTTATTAAATCCATTTTTCTCCTATTCTACTTTGTGTTTTTTTATTCCTTTTATTATCTTAGTCTAATGCTTCTTTTAATACATTAATATTTTCTTTCATAAGTGATACCCAAGTTTTACCTTTTTCAAAGTCATCTTTAGATACATTGTGTAGTGTTTGTATTTGCATTATCTTGCAATTTCCTGCTTCTTTTGCAACTGTATCTGCAACTTTTCCATTTCCAAGTTCTATATATAATATTACTGGTATTTTTTCTTCTTTAACTTTGTTTACTAAGTATGCTATAGTTTGAGCACTTGGTTCTGTTTCTGTACTGCATCCCATAAATGCTGCACTAACTTTTAATCCATAGTAGTTAATGAAATATTGCATTGGCATCTTATCACCAAATACTAATCTATCTCTTTTTTTATTATCTACTATATTTCTAATTTCTTTATCTACTTCTTGAATTTCTTTAATATATTTTTCTGCATTTTTTTTGTATTTTTCTGCATTTGCACTATCTATTTTTTCCATTTCTTTTTCTAATGCTTTTACCATTTTAATAGCATTTTCTGGTGATGTCCAAATATGTTCATCAAATGCACCTTCTTCATCATGATCATGATGATGTTCATGTTCTTTTTCATGTTCATCATGCTCATTCTCTTCTTTTTCATGGTCATGATCTTCATGTTTTTCATGATCTTCATGTTCTTCTTCATGGTCGTGATCATCATCATCTTCTGCACCTTCAATTTCTTGTTCTTTTATTGTATCAACTTTGTCTGCTATACATAGTACATTTGTTTTTTTAGTATCTAATGTTTCCATTACTCTATTTGCCCATTTTTCCATTTCTCCACCTATGTATACAAATAGGTCTGAGTTTTGTATTTTAATTAAGTCTTGTGGTGTTGGATCATAGCTATGTGCATCTTTTCCTGGTCCTAATAGAAATGTAAGCTCTACATTTTTACTATCTCCTATTATTGCTCTTAAAAAGTCATAGCTTGCAAAATTACTTGCTGTAACTTTTAATTTTTGTTCATTTTTAATGTTTTTAGCATCTTTGTTCATGATATTATTTTTTCTTCCTGAAAATATCATAAGTGTTGCGCATGCTACTAAAATAACTAATAGTATAATTGTTAATATTGTTTTTTTAGATTTCATATTTTTCTTTTCCTTTCTTTTTTCTAAAATAAAACTTTCAATTATTTCTTTGTAATAATTATTTCAATTATTTTTTAATATTTATAAATACTTATTAAATACAATTATTACAAATACCATAAAATGTTAGTCTTTTTTTATTAATTTTAAACTGATTTTCTTTTTCAATATCTTGTATAACTCTTCCTATTTCATCGTTTTCTAAGTGTATTGTCTTATTGCATTTTTCACATATTAAATGATAGTGGTCAGTACATTCTTCTACTTTTTCATTGTATTGATAGCAAAAACCTTGGCTGTTTTCCAATGCAATCTTACTTACTACACCTTTTTCTACTAATCCATTAATTATTCTGTATATTGTTGTAAGGCCTATGCTATCTTTTAAGTCTTTTTGTATTTTTCCTATGCTTAAATGCTTATTTGAATTATCCTTTAGATATTTGGTTAGTATTTCTTTTTGTTCTGTATTTCTTTCTTTTTTCATAACTACCTCTATTGAAAATCATTTCCATTATGATATCACTTTTTATTTTATTTGTAAATAGTTTTTTTAATATTTAATTTTACTTTCATCTTAAAAATTAAACACAAAAATACCCATTACTAATTTTTTACACTTGTGGTAAAAATTAGTAATGGAATAATACTTAATCATTTTTGTTTTTAGTTTTAGTTTTGTTTTTTAATTTTTGTTCTTCATTTTTAGTTTTTGTATTTGTAATAACTTTTTTATTACTTCTTTTCTTTTTATAAATATTCTTTTTTGTTGTTTCTTTATTTTTTGTAGTGGTTTTCTTTTTAGATTTTTTTTGCATTTTAATTATTTTATTTTCTATTGTTTTTTTGGGTTTTATTAAATTAATTCTTACTGCTATTTCATATATTTCTTCATCAAATGAATTCATTCCTTTTAAAATAAAATTCAAATTACTTATTAAATCAAAAACATCCATCATTTCAGTGTCTTTCATAAGAGTTTCTACTTTTTTATCTACTTCTTCTATTTCGTAATTCATCTTATAGTATCTTAAAAATTCTTTATAATTTTCATCAATTTTTTTAAGATATTTTTCTATTTGTTTTTCATTTTTTTGTTTGTAATATAATATTAATATTGGAAATAGCATATACAAAGCATCAATCTTATATTTATTATATACTTTTAGCATTTTCTCTTCGTCTTCCAAATACGCATATGTTTTCATAAGGTCATATTTTGCACCTACATCATCTTCCTCATTTAATGTAATTATTTCCTCAAAGATATTTGCCGCTAGTCTAAATCTACCACTCTTCGCAGTCATTATTCCTTTTTCTTTTAACAACTTTATATATTCTCTTGTTTCAAATATTTCATAAAAATGCCCTATATTTTCTTTTTCAAAGTATCCTTCTTTTTTTAATTTTTCTTCTTCCTTTACTAATGGACCTTCTATAATTTCTAAAGATTTGTTTGCATTATCTTCAACTTCCGCCAAAAATATAATTGCTTCTAAGCAATCATTGCATATTTCATATGCTTCTTTAGCTCTTTTAATTGCTATTTCTTTTGTTTTAGACTCATTCATTGCCTTATCTAATAATTCATATGCTTTATCCAATTCTGTTGTTCTTGTGGTGCATTTTCTGCATTATACTTATTTATGAATTCTTGTACTTTTTTATCAAATTCTTCTTGAGATTCAAATTCTTGGTCTCCTATGAATTCATTAAACATCATATATACTTTTTTATCCATAATTGCTCCTTTTTACTACTAAACATATCTTTCATTAAATATATTTACTATTTCATTACCATGTGTACGTATTTTAATTTCTGAAAGTATGTTACTTTTTCTTAGTTCTTCTATTGTTTTAGGTTTAACTTCAATTAACTCTTCTAATTCCTTATTTGTAAAAATATAGTATGCTGGTATATTCATTTGTTTTGCCCTATTTTTTCTAAACTCAACTAATATATTTTTCATTTCTTTATCAGTTACTTTTTTCTTTTCTGACTCTCTCTTTTCTCCATCATAGTTACAATACTTATTCATATAATAATTATAGTAATTTACATTTTCATTAATACATATCTTTAAATATGATTTAGCTATTTTTTCCATACCATTTTTTGATTCAACAATCTCATCTTTATCTCTATGTGATATATCATATTCCATTTGTCTTACTAAAGAATCTGCTCTTAACACTTTGTATTTCATGTCTTTAGGTGCCCTATTTGTATTTAGTATTGTATCTTGATTTGCCGCTACTACCAAAACTCTCCTATAATAATTAAAATTCTTAGATGCCAATAATTTTATAATACTTGAATTACTATCTTCCCATATCTTCCTTACTACTTCTCTTTGCGCTTCTACTTGTCTTAATGGTGAGTACATCCCTTTTCTTATTTTCTTACCACCTATATTATATTCTCTTACAAATTCTCCTTTGTAAGTTACTGTTATATTTCCTATAAGATTTTTACACTCAATATAGTATGTATACACCGGTGTTATAATTACATAGTCTATTTGTGCAGTTAAATCATTATGCTTTAATTTAACATCTCTTAAAACATACATTCCTATATTTGATTTCTTTAATTGGTATGCTATTTCATTCTCGCCTTCTAATCCTTTTTTAACTGTATATAATTTTTGCTTTATCATCTTGTTATTAGGATATTCTTCATTTATTTTTTTTAATGCATAATACTCTTCTTGTAATGTGCTTTCTTCTTTCATAAATATTGTTTCTTTAAATCTTAATGCTTCACTTAATGAATCTATTATTCCCATGTTCACTCCAATTAATTATATTTGTATGTGTATTTGTATTTCTAATTATTCATATTGATTATTTGTTTCATTTTTCTTGATTTGTTCTATTTGTTCTTCTTGTTCATTTAAATTGTTTTTAAGTTTTGAATAATTCCTTATATATTTTCTTAATGCTTTTTCAAATTTAATCATAGTAACTTCCAAAAATTCCATCATCTTATCCCAGTCTTCTTTTTCACAAATATTTACTCCTTCTAGCTTATATGAAATCCTTGACATCTTCTTATTATCTAACCTTTGCCAATATAACTTGTCACCAAATGCTTTTTCTATTTCATCTTTGTGTGAATATAGGTAATCATATATTTTTTTATTTTCTTCTTGGGTTCCACGAACTATTGCAAGTTCAACTCCTGCATAAGTTCTAGTTATACGAAAACTGTAGTTTACTCCTGATATTCCGGATCCTGTAGTAAACCAATAATCAGTGTAATTTAAAGAAAGGTTTCTTCCTTTAAACATGTTGGATTTTTTATTAAATCTTGGAATAAATAGATGCCAAAACTCATTTCTTACATTTTGAGCATATACTATATCCTCATTACTTCTAAATTCTTCTTGTGCTTTTTCTTCGTATCCTATCATAATATCTGCAATATCTTTAACTGGTATTATTTGATCAGTATCAACAATTAAATTATCATCAACCATATATGGTATTACTTTTATACATTGTATTTTCATTCCATATTTTCTTGCCCAAATTACAGTATTAGTAACTTCTTTTCTAAACTCTCTAGCAACTAGTATAATTCTTTGAGTTAAGTCTTGGTTTAATTGTACTTCTGAGAAATCAACCTTATCTAAAAACTCAACAATAGATTCTTCTGCATTATCTGATGAACCCATTTTTGATAAATACTGTGAGTAAATATCTTTTATATCGTCTTTTTTCAAAGATGAACAATAGCCTGCATATTTCATTGCTTGCCATACAACATTTCTTCCACTGTCATCTAGCTTATTTTCAATAACAACTATATTACCCTTCTTATCTAATGCTAATAAATCTAGTCTTTCATTTGTATCATTAAATCCACAAAATTCTTTTTGAATTATTAATAATTCTTCTCCCAAGATCATAGGATTATTTGCAATCCATTCTTGTAAGTCATCTCTTTCTCTTAACCCAACTTCTCTAAAAGATATTTCTTTTATTTCACTTGTAGTTTTATCTTCATTGTTTACTATAAACATTATTTCCCCTCCATATCTAACCTATACTTATATCTATATTTTATCATTTATACGCAATTTATCTTTTTTTCTTCTTTTTCATTATATACATTATATCAAAAAATGATCCATATATATAATGGACCATTTCATATTTGTTTTGATTAATTATTTTTGCTTACCATGACAATTCTTGTATTTTTTACCACTTCCACATGGGCATGGGTCATTTCTTCCAACTTTCTTTTCTTCGTTAACTATTGGTTCTTTTTTCTCTATGCTTGCTTTAGGTGGTTTGTTGTCTACTTTAATATTCTCTGTTAGGTCTTCTTGTTTAGCATCAGTTATTGTAATATTTGTAGTTCTTTCTGTATTTTCTGATTTGAATGCATGTGTTATTAATTTAGCAACGTCTATTTTAATATCTGTTATCATATCATCAAACATATTAGATCCTTCAAGTCTGTATTGTACTACTGGGTCTTGTTGAGCATATCCTCTAAGTCCAATACCATGTCTTAAGTCTTCCATGTCATCGATGTGTTCCATCCACTTATCGTCTACTACTTTTAGTATAACAACTCTTTCTAATTCTTCAAATTCTTTTCCTATTTCTGTTTCTTTTTCTTTTAATAATGCATGAACATTTTCTTTCATTTCTTCTCTTAATTTAACATCGTCTATTCTTTCTTTTGATTGATCTTTTTCTAGCTCTTTAGCCTCTGTTATATTAAGCATATTAGACATTTCTTGTTTAAATATTTCTACATTTAAATCTCTGCTATACATATCATTTTGATAAGTATCTACTAGTGCGTCTACAGTAAAGTCTACCATATTTTTTATAGCATCTCCCATATCTTCACCATCTAATACTTGTCTTCTTTGTTTGTATATTATTTGTCTTTGTACATTCATTACGTCGTCATATTGTAATGTTCTTTTTCTTGAGTCAAAGTTAATTCCTTCAACTTTCTTTTGAGCATTTTCTAATTGTCTTGAAAGTAATTTTGTTTGTAGTGGTACATTTTCATCTATTCCTACTGCATCATAATATCTAGAAACTATATCTCCTCCAAATATATGCATTAGGTGATCATCTAATCCTACATAGAATTTTGATTCTCCTGGATCTCCTTGTCTTCCTGATCTACCTCTTAACTGATTGTCTATTCTTCTTGAATCATGTCTTTCTGTTCCAATTATTCTTAGTCCACCAGCTTTTTTAACTTGTTCTTTTTCATCTGCTATTTCTTCTTCAAACTTTTTAACTAAATCTTTGTATTCTTTTCTAAGTTCAATGATATATTCATCATCAGTATCTGAATATGCTGTAGCTTCGTTAATTTCAGCATCTGTTCTACCATTTCTTTGCATTTCTTCTTTTGCTAAGAAGTCACTATTTCCTCCTAGCATAATGTCTGTTCCTCTACCTGCCATGTTAGTTGCAATTGTAATTGCACCTAATTTTCCAGCTTGTGCTACTATTTCTGCTTCAGCTTCGTGGTTTTTAGCATTTAATACAGTATGTTTTAATCCTTTTTTCTTTAAAAGATTACTTAGTTTTTCTGAGTCTTGGATTGATATTGTACCAACTAGTACTGGTTGTCCTTTTTTGTGTGACTCTTCAATATCTTTAATTACTGCTCTGTATTTAGCATCTTGGTTTTTAAATATTATATCTGTTTCGTCTTTACGAATAACTGGTAAGTTTGTAGGTATTTCTACAACGTCTAGATTATATATTTCTCTAAATTCTTTGCTTTCTGTCATTGCAGTACCAGTCATTCCTGCAAGTTTTTCATATATTCTAAAGAAGTTCTGGAATGTAATTGTAGCAAGTGTTTGTGATTCTTCTGCAATTGTTATTCCTTCTTTTGCTTCTATTGCTTGGTGAAGACCATTTGAATATCTTCTTCCATACATTATACGTCCTGTAAACTCGTCTACTATTAATGCTTCACCATTTTTAACTATATAATCAATATCTTTTCTCATTATTCCATGTGCTTGAAGTGATTGATTAATATGGTGTACTAATGTTGAATTTTCAAGATCATTTAAATTCTTTAAATTAAAATATTCTTCTGCTTTTTTAGCACCTTTTGCTGTAAGTGTAGAAGTTCTAGATTTTAAATCAACTACATAATCATATTTTTCAAGTTCTGCAGCTTGTTCCTTATCTTTAGCTTTTTCTTCTACAATTTCTTTCTTTGTAAGTGTTCTTACAAATCTATCAGCATCTTTGTATATATCATTAGACTTAGTAGCTCTACCAGATATTATAAGTGGTGTTCTAGCTTCGTCTATTAATATTGAGTCAATTTCGTCAACTATTGCATAGTGTAATGGTTTTTGTACCATATCTTCTTTGTATAATACCATGTTGTCTCTTAAATAATCGAATCCTAATTCATTGTTTGTAGTATACATGATGTCACATGCATATTGTTTTCTTTTTTCTTTTGAACTCATTTGGTTTAGGTTAAGTCCTACAGTAAGGCCTAGATATTTAAATATTTTACCCATCCACTCACTGTCTCTTTTTGCTAGGTATTCGTTTACTGTAACAATATGAACACCTTTTCCTTCTAGTGCATTTAGGTATGCTGGTAATGTTTCAACTAATGTTTTTCCTTCACCAGTTTTCATTTCTGCT
The DNA here is from genome assembly GCA_963513115.1 of uncultured Eubacteriales bacterium. Lineage (GTDB taxonomy): Bacteria > Bacillota > Clostridia > TANB77 > CAG-508 > JABCPO02. The sequence goes on from CAUPPN010000002.1 coordinate 15,551, forward strand.
ATTCTTCCTTGGTGTAGTATTATTCCACCTATTAATTGAACATCAAAGTGTCTTAATCCAATTACTCTTTTTGATGCTTCTCTAACTACAGCAAATGCTTCTGGTAGTATGTCATCTAATTTAGTTCCATCTGCTAATCTTTTCTTGAATTCTTCTGTTTTAGCAGCTAGCTCTCCTGCAGATAACTTTTCCATTTCAGGCTCTAAGCTATTAATCTTTTTTACCAAAGGCATTACCTTTTTTACTTCTCTTTGACTGTATGTTTTGAATAATCCCATTTTTTCCTCTTTTCATCTAGTTATTATTATAATTATTTTATATTATTTTTATTATATATTATATGCTTTAATATATGAAGTCTTTCTATTAATTATTTTCTATTAATATATTTTTTAATATTTCACATTATTTTCATTCTAACACAGCATATATATTTTATCTACTTAAAACTACATTAAATGATTGTTAAAATATATTTTTCTAAATTCATTTAATATTTTAATATTTTCTTCATTTGTACTTATCCAGAATATCTTAGTTATATCCTTCTTTTGTATATATTTTATCATATTGTATACATTAATTGGTAGTGTATAGTTTTCATCTTCTATGTATATATTTTTAATATTTTTAATTTCTTCTTTTTCTTCTATCTTTTCATAGTTTAGTCCAAGCCCAATTATTTCTAGCATTCTAATTATATATATGCTTTCAATTATTTTTAATTTCATATCATCTGCTTCTACTATACTATATAATGATGCAATAGTTGTTTTAAAAAAGTCATAGTTTTCTCTTTTATCAAATATACTATCTGCAAAGTATGAAGCTTTTTTTAGTATCTCTGTTGCAAGTATTGTTTTTTCATAGCTAAATCTAATATCATAAAAGCTTTCTACTACTTCTGCTTCATTTAAATGGTACATTTTTGTGCCTTTAAATAATAGGAAGTTAGATAGTGTATATAGTTCTGTAGAGTTTAAGAATTTCTTTTTTCTTTTAACTCCTTTTGCCATCACAGATATTTTACCATATTCTGGTGTAATTAGTGTAATTATCTTATCACTTTCAGAAAATTCATTTTCTCTAATTACAATACCAGGTGTTTTAATTAATTTCATTATGATTTAAACCTACTTATTATATTATCAGTATTTGTCCAACTTTTTCTTGTTTTTACCCATGTTTGCAAATTAACTTTGCAACCTAAAAATTCTTCTAAGTCCTGCCTTGCAGTACTTCCTATTTTTTTAAGCATCTTACCATTTTTACCTATTATTATTCCTTTATGTGATTCTTTTCTAGTATATATTACTGCTTCAATATTTACTATGTCTTCACCATTTTTAGTCTTACTTTCTTTAAAGTTTTTAATTTCAATATATATACCATGTGGTATTTCTTCATTTAAAAACTTAAGTGCTTTTGACCTAATTATTTCTTCACACATTTCTCTTGTTGTTTGGTCTGTATATTCTTCTTCTTTATAGTATTTAGGTCCTTCTGGTAATAACTCATATATTGTTTCTTTTAGTTCGTCTATTCCAGTATTTGTATAGCTTGAAGTAGCTATAATATTTTCAAAGCCTAAGTCTTCTAACATAGCTATTTTTTCTTCTATTATTTCTTTTTTAACTCTATCTGTTTTAGTTATTATACATATAATTGGTTTCTTGCTTTTGGTTATTTTCTCTATAATATTTTCATCAAATACAGATAACTTCTTCTTATTTGCAGCTATTGCATATATTACTATATCAACATCTGAAAGTGTTTCTAAACTACTATCTATCATTACTCTTGATAGCTTGCTTTCAACCTTATGTATTCCTGGTGTATCAATGAATATTGCTTGCATTTTTTCATCTGTATATATTCCACGTATATTTTTTCTTGTGGTTTGTACCTTAGGTGATACTATTGATACCTTCTCACCTACTATCCTATTAAATATAGTAGACTTACCTGCATTTGTTTCTCCTACTATTTGTATGTATCCTGATTTAAACATGTATTACTTACCTCTCTTAATATACATATTATACATTATTTTAAAATATATTTCATTAATATATATTAAAAAGCACCATATTTTTATGATGCTTTTTATAATATTCTCTCTTTTCTTCTTGCTAAAACAATGGTGCAAGTATTCTTAGGAATCCCTGCCATATTTTTTGTATTAGGTTTCTTTCTGCTTCTTTTTCATTAACCCTAGTAGATACCATATATATTTCATCTAAATCTTTTCCCATTTCTTTAGCTACCTTTGGGCTTGTAAATAGTGTTGCTGATTCAAATTGCAAATACATGCTTCTAAAGTCTTGGTTCATACTACCAATTATCGATGTTTTTCTATCAAAAAGTAGCATCTTAGCATGTATAAATCCTGGATTATACAAAAATATTTTTATACCCGCTTTTACATATTCGTAAAATGTTGATTTAGTAATCTCATATACCAATCTCTTATCTGGTATACCTGGTACTACAATTCGTACATCTACTCCTCTTTTAGCAGCTGCAATCAATGCCTCTGACATTTCATTATCTAGTATTAGATATGGTGTTGTAATTTCTATGCTTTCTTTAGCTCCCCATATTAGTTGCATAAAAGTTGTTTTCATAACTAATTCGTCATCACCTGGTATTTCTGCAAATGGTAATACTATTCCTTCTGATTCAGGTGATTTTGTAGGTATGTGTTCATCTAAGTTTTCTTTTTCAAATGTAATTGTTGTCCACATTTCCATAAATATTTTAGTCATACCATGTACACCTTCACCTACTGCTCTAAATCCTACATCTTTCCAAAATCCTGCCCTATGATATACATTAATATATTCGTCTCCAATATTTATTCCTGCCATATATCCAATAGTATCGTCTATTATCATTATCTTTCTATGGTCCCTACTATTATAGATTAATGATAATTTAGGTAGTACCGGGTTACACCTTGAAACTTTTACTCCAGCTTTTTTAACCTCACGTATCTCCCTTATTGGCATCTTTGTAGTTGATCCAACATCATCGTATATTATCCTAACATCTAATCCTTCTTTTGCCTTGATCATTAGTTCTTCTTTTAACATATCCCACATAACACCAGTAGATATTATAAAAAACTCTAGGTATATACTTTTTTTAGCACTTCTAATATCTTTAATGAATGATTGTAGTATATCATCACCTAATGGTATATAGTCTACTTCAGTATTTTCATATGCTGGAAAATCATTATGTGTACTTAAGTATGTAACTACTCTTTTTAAGTTTCCTTCTTGCTTTGCAATAATTTTACTATCATCTACTTTGCTACCAGATATATTTTGTTCTCCCTTTTCTACCCTTCTTTTTAGTTGATCATATGATTTTGTATTACCAAATATTAGGTAGGTAATACTACCAAATATTGGAAATATACCAACTATTATTAGCCATGAAAGTTTCATACCTGGGTTTTCAGGTGAAATAACTATTAGTGTAATTGAAAGTAATCTCAATATTTCATTAATAATTTTTTCAACATTCCCTATTTCAACCCTATTGTATCCTTCAATTAATAAGAAGACTTGAAGAACTAGTAATATTCCTGTTATTACAAGCTTGTTTACTACTTGGTCATATATTGTTGTCTTACTACCTTTACCTCTTTTTTCTAATAATTCTTTTCTCTTCTTTTCTCTTAGTTTTTCTACTTCTATATTACTGCCGCTATCATCATTTGATACATTATTTGACATATATCCTTTTTTAGAAGTTTCTTTTTTATCTTTTTTAATTCTTACCTTATCTATTGCCTTAATACTTTTTCTACTATTAATATCTTCCCATTTTCTTTTTTTCCAATTATACTTTTTCATAAGATAGCTCCTATCACTTATTTCCTATTAATAGCTATTATACCACACTTTTTAATTCTATAAAAATTATATATTTAAGCATTTTAAAAAAGCACATTAAAAATCCTGCGTAAAATTTCTGTGCATATACCACTTTTTTTACGTAGGATTTTCTTCTTTTCCTATTTACCCTTTTTAATTATACTAACCTTTTTTCTGCTATTAGCATTAAGTGATTGTGGAACTATATCCAATAGCTCAAACTCATTATTTAATACA
>CAUPPN010000003.1:0-19280 GCA_963513115.1 uncultured Eubacteriales bacterium
TCTATACAGGTATGATATAACCTTGTCTTCTTCTTTTTTCCTCTTATTATATAATATCTTTTTAATAACCTTTTGTTCTAACTCATTTAGCTCTTCTTCATTTTCAGAAATAGCTTGGTATATATAATTTGATGAAACTCCTTTTTGTATAAGTTTTTGTTTAAGCTCAAATATTGAATTTCTTTTTTCTAATATTATTGCATCTTGTATATATAATCTTGCATATTTTTCATCATCAATATATCCGTATTCTTTAATTTCTTCAATTGCTCTTTCTAAATACAAGTCACTATCATCATATCTTGAATACTTATCTCTTACTTCTTTTTCTGTTTTTAATCTTAAAAGTAGGTTTCTTACGATCCTACTTTTAAAATTATCATATCTCAATTCTTCTTCTAAATTCATTATTAATTATTACTTTGTTTCCTTTTTTTCTTTTGCATCTTTTTTAGTATCTTTTTCTTTAGCCTTTGCTTCTTTTTCAGCTTCTTCTTTATCAAATCCAGTTAGCTCTTTTACTTTGTCCATAACTTTCTTTTTGATTTCTTCTGCCTTGTCTGGGTTTTCATCTAGGTATGTTTTAACTTTTTCTCTACCTTGTCCTATCTTTTCTTCACCATAGCTAAACCATGATCCTGCTTTGTTAATAATATCAAATTCTATTGCAGTATCTATTAAGCTTCCCATTCTTGATATACCTTGACCATATATCATTTCAACTTCTACTTCTTTAAATGGTGGTGCAACTTTGTTTTTAACAACTTTAACTCTTGTTAAGTTACCTACAGGTTTTCCACCGTCTACTATTTGTTGTCCTTTTCTAATATCTATTCTAACTGATGAATAGAATTTAAGTGCTCTTCCTCCTGGTGTAACTTCAGGGTTACCATATCCTCCAACTTTTTCTCTTAATTGGTTAATAAATATTACTGTTGTATTTGTTTTGTTCATAGCTCCAGCTATTTTTCTTAATGCTTGTGACATAAGTCTTGCTTGAAGTGCTACATGAGTATCACCCATATTACCTTCAATTTCTGCTTGTGGTACAAGTGCTGCTACAGAGTCTACTACAACTAAGTCTATCGCAGAACTTCTAATTAGTTTTTCTGTAATTTCCATTGCTTCTTCACCATTATTTGGTTGTGAAACTAAAAGTCTATCAATATCTACTCCTAATTTCTTTGCATATATTGGATCTAGTGCATGTTCTGCGTCAATGAATGCTGTTTCTCCTCCAGCTTTTTGTGCTTCTGCAATTATATGTAATGTAAGGGTTGTTTTACCAGATGATTCTGGTCCATATATTTCTATTATTCTTCCTTTAGGTATACCACCTACTCCTAATGCTAAGTCAATTCCTATAGCTCCTGTAGAAATTACATCAACATCTTCCATTTTGTAATTTCCAAGTCTCATTATTGCACCTTTTCCATAATCTGATTCAATGTCTGCAAGTGCCTTTTCTAACGCTTTCTTTCTTCCTGATGTATCTTCCTTTTTTAGTACTTCTAATTCATCTGCATTTTTCTTTTTTGCCATTTCTTCCTCTTTCTAATATATATTTTATATATATTTAATATTATTTTGTTCTTTTGTTTAGTTTTTTCTTTTGCATTTTCTTTTGCTTTTGTTTTTGTCATATATTTTTGTATATATACTTAGTTATATATTTCCTCTTTTTACTTTTTGTCTTTTATTTTTTTAAGTATATTTTTGTCCAATTTTCTATAGTCAATATACCACTTAATATTCATTTTTTCAAAGGATAATTTAAATAATTATTTCTTTATATTTTTAATTATAATATTTTAGTTATTATTATTATAATTATTATTTTAGTTATATTATCTCCTATACCACTTTTCTATGTTTTGGAACATATCAAATATATTTAAGTTACCATCTGTAGTAACACCTGTATTTAGTATTACACTTTTTGTATTTATTACTATACCAATAAATGGTATATCATTTAAGTATATATTTTCTACATTATTATATATTTCTTCTAATTTAGTTTTTGCATTTTCATTTAGTTTTTCTTGCTTTGCTTCATTTAATAGTTTTTTTACTTCTTCATTATTATAATTTAATATATTTCCATCACCTAAGAATCTATCTAAATTTGGTGTCATTGAAGTTTTTAGTGTAACTATTGCATAGTCATAGTTTTTTTCGTTTATCCTGTTGTAGTAATTATCTTTTCCTACTTTTTCAATAATTACAGATATTCCATTTTCATTTAATTGTTTTGATATTTCTGTAGCAATTATATTTTGCATTTCATTATCTTGATTTGTAAGGATTTTGACTGGTCCTTTAAAATTACTTTTTTGAAAAAGTGCTTTTGCTTCAGGCACACTTGTATCTAATTTTCTAATATCTCCTACATTTAGTGCAATATTTTTATACAAATGTGATCCATAATCTAATGGATATGTTGATCTAATATAGTTTCCATGTAATATTTCTATTATCTTATCAAATGCAATCATCTTGCTTATTCCTCTTTTAATGTCTACATTATTATTTCTTTCATTGTTTATTGCTAAAAACGTAAAATTCATATCCTTTATACCAACTAGTTGATAACCATTTTTACCAATATATTGTTCTATATTTGATTCATTTGTTGTTATTACATCAATATTACCTGATTTAAAACTATTATATAGTTCTCCCATTGAATTATAATGTGTTACTATTATATTTTTTATACTTGGTTCAAACTTTTCATAGTAATTTGTATTTGCTTCATATATTGCAGTATTGTTTACACTTTCTTTGTATATGTATTTACCAGAAGTTACTGGTACTGGATATTGCTCTTTGTTTTTAAAAAATTCTGCATCTACTTCTTTCATTATAGGGAATGTTAAACTGTATTCAAAAAATGCTTGTGGTTTTTTAAGTTTTAGTACCATTGTATAATCATCTTTTACAGTTATAGCCTCTATATTTTCTATATTAGAATTATATAATGACTTATTATTGTTTATTTGTTCTATAGTAAACTTTACATCTTTTACTGTAACCTTGCCGCTATTATTTTGCCAAGTTGCATCATTTCTTATTATTATCTCATAATTTAAATCATCTAATTTTGTTATATCTTTTACTAAATCATATTTCAAATTATACCCTGCATCTAATCTTACTAAATAACTATAGAATAGTTTTGAGTATTCATATACATTCCTATTGTTGCTAAATATTGGATTCATTGTATCAAGCTCTGCAACACCAAGTCTTAGGTCATTTTGTATTGGTGAAAGTTGTTCTTCTTTTTTTACCATTGTTTGATTATCTGCTTTTATCTTACTTGTTTTTGCTATGTAATATCCTGTAAGTATTATTATAACTACTATAAATGCACTAAAAAAATATTTAAAATAATTATTTTCCATTATTACCTCACTATATACTTATTTATTCTAATATCATATTGAAGTCTTGAAACATCTATACACTTTTTGCTATCTTCATCAAATGTATATATAGCTCCCATTATATAATTTTTATCATCTGGTGCTAAAACATATCTTTCTGGTAGTGTTTTAATAAATCTTTTGTATGCAACTTCTTTTTGCATACCTATTACACCTGATTGACTTCCTGTCATTCCAATATCAGATATATATCCTGTATTTTTTTCTAATACTTCATTATCTGCTGTTTGTACATGTGTATGTGTTCCAAATATTGCAGATACCTTACCATCAAAGTATCTTGCAAATGCTATTTTTTCTGCTGTTGCTTCTGCATGAAAGTCTACTATAATGTAGTCTACTTCTTTTAGTTTGTTTAATAATTTTTCCATAGCTAAAAAAGGATTATCTGATAATACATTAATAGCTACCCTTCCTATCATATTTACTACAGCTATTTTCTTTCCTTCTTTTTCAAATATCATATATCCTTTTCCAGGTATATTTTTAGGTAAATTATATGGCCTTATGATATTACTACCATCTATAAAATCAAATATTTCTTTTTTACCCCATGTATGGTTACCCATAGTTATACAGTCAATGTTTAATTTTTTTAATCTTTCATAACTTCTTTTATCTAAGCCTGATCCCATTGCCGCATTTTCACCATTTGCTATTACAAAATCTATATTGTTATCTTCAATGATCTTATCTAGTTTCTTTTCTAATGCATATATTCCGCAAGTTCCAACTATATCTCCTACTGCAAGTATTTTAAATTCTTTCATATTATTTTTTATTCCTCTTTTCTAATATATACATTATATATTATAATCATATAAAAAAATAGTGTATTAAAATATTAAAAATCAAATATTAAAAACAAAAAATATTAAAAATAAAAAGACTAAGACTTAATTTTATTAAATCTTAGTCATATCATAATATATATTTTTTAATTACTAAAAAATTCATTAAAGTATTTAGATATTATTTCTTTTAAAATATTTCTATCATATATATCTATTCCTAATTTTCTTGTACCATTATATTTTTTATCTGTATTATACATTATTTCGAATATATCTTTAATATTATTCTTATCACTTTTCTTTAATACATCTATATATTCTTCTCCAGATATATCTTCTAATATTATTTTCTTAGCTATATCATATCCTACTATTTGTGAAATTATATATATTATATCAAAGTATGAATCATATAGTAGGTAATCTATTGCCCATTTTGCTATTATATTTTTAAAATAATCTTTTTCAAGTTTTTCTTTTTCATATTCAATTTCTAATAATTTTAAATATTCTTTTTCAATTTCTTTTCTAATATTTTCTATTTCTGTATTTTTTAAATTATAATAACATTCTTCATTATTGCAACTAACTTTTTCATTTTTATTTAACTTTTCAAATATTTCAAATAATTTTTTAGTTATACTAGCATTATTAAAATACCTATATAATCTTAATATATTTTTTCTTTTAAAATGTTTTTCTAATTCTGAAGCTTCAAAAAACTTTTCGTTTTTATTTGTATTTTCATTTTCAGATATATATTTAAAATAAAAATATACTATGTTTTCGTTTACCAAAGAATATATTTCTGTTTCCTTATCTATACTATCTTCTTTTAATATATATTCATATTTATTATTTTCTTTTTCATATATATCTTCTATTAAATGTGACATTTCATGTGATAATAGGTAGATATCTTCTTCTGTAAGTATGCCTAGCATATTTAACTTACCATATTTAACATGATTTAATTGTATCTTATTATTCCTATTATAGTAGTCTATATTATTTTCTAAAAACATATTTTCTATATTTGCTATATAATCTTTTCCTAATACTTTTAATGCTGATTTAAAATTTTCTACTAACTTACTTATACTTATTCTTCTTATCTTTTGACTACTTATATTATTTTTATCTAATCTAATATAGTTAATATTATTATATGTATATTTTAATTCCTTTTCTTCTATACTATTTGCTATATTTTTCTTATACTTTAATATATTTTCAGTTATTTCCTTTAATAAGAAATCTATGTATCCTTTTTCAAAATAGAAAGGATTGCATTCTAATATATTTTCTTTTTTCATTACAATATAGCTTTTATACATCTCATATTCTAATTTAACTATATTTATTGCTAATTTTTCATAATACTTACTATATATTTTATGAACATTATCATAGTATTCATTTAATAACTTTTCTTTAGTCTTAAAATCTAATTCCATATTGTATATGTCTCTTAATGATATTTCTTTACCATTATATATTACATTAACTTTAGATATATCTTTTGATATATTATTTTTAACCAAATATATTTCTTTTAATATATCATTAGTTAAATCATTTCTTTTTCTTATTATATTTTTATACTTTTCTTTTAATATGTATTTTTCATATAGCTCTTCTATATCTTTTCCAAGTATTTTAAGAACATTATCAACTGTATTTTTAGAATTATTATTATCTAAATTAGCAAAAATAATTTGTAGGTATATACTACTTTTAATATATTCTAATAATTCTTTTTCTTTTTTAATGCAATTAATATTACATACAATATATTCATATATTTCTTTTTTTAAAGCATCTTCTGCTTTAATATAATTATATCTTTTTGAGTATAGTATGTTGTTATTATAATATATGTTTTCTCTTTGATCTAAGTTCATATTGTATGTCCAATACATAAATGAATCTATATCATATATTACTTTGCTGTTTTCTAATAGTATTTGTTCTATTTCTTTTAAATTACTTAAAATAACATTTGAAGAATTATAGTTATCAGCTTTTAGATTGCTATTGTTTAAATTATTATTATTTAACCTAATTAATTTTTCTTTAATTTCATCTAATCTTAAATATATTTTTTCAATATCTTTTTCTGAATCCAAATAACTATAATATTTATCATTAGGTAATATTTGATATTTTCTTTTATCTATATTCTTATACTTAAAGTTTTCTACTTTCTTATATTTTCTTTTTTCTTCTTTATTCATATTCTCTTTCTTTTAATAATTCATCATAATATATATTCTAATATAATTATTATATCACATGAAGCAATAAAAGGAGATGAAACATCTCCTTTTAACTTACATATATTCAATTATTTATTAAGTAATTATTTTCTTTTCATAACACGTTTTGTATATATTATTGCACCTATTGTTATTAGTGAAAGTAGTATTACACTTTCTGATTCTTCTTTTTCTTTCGCTCTTTCTTCTTTAGCTTCTTGTTTTCTTTTTTCTATTTCTTCTTTCTGTTTTATTTTCTTTTTGCTTTTCCCCACTAAAAAAGAGGCCTATACCTCTTCTCCTATAGTAGTATTATCTCCATGACCAGCTAAAACTAATATATCTTTATCTAATTTTCTTAAGTAGTTTAAACTACTTACAAGTTCCATATAGTTACCACCTTTTAAATCAAATCTACCATATGATCCCTTAAATAGGGTATCACCTGTAAACAAGATATTATCTAATAATATGCACATACTACCTTTTGTATGACCAGGTGTTAATATATACCTAACATCCATTCCTAAAATAGTATTATCTTCTATTTTTCTTTCTTCTTGTTCTTCTTGTTTTTCTCCATTAAGCACAGTAATATTATCTTCTATTACATTATACTCTCCATTATACAATGTATACTCACTATCATACATATGCTTTAGTTCTTCCTTAGATATAATTACTTTTGCATCTTTAAATTCCTTAGTTATATTATTTAATCCAATAATATGGTCCACATGTAAATGTGTAAGTATTACATACCTAATATCTATATTATTTTCTTTTAAAAATTCTACCAAGCTATTATCATATACTCCAGGGTCTATAACTATTGCTTCTTTTTCTTCCTTAATTAACAAATAAGTATTTTCCTCATAAAGTGAACCAAGTATCTTAAATATAGTTATATATTGTTCTTTTTGCTCTTGTTTTGCTTGTATCTTCTTTTCAAGTATATCCAATATAATTACACCTGCTTCATTTGTGTAATTCTTTTTCATATTATCCTCTTTTTCTCTTAATTTCTATTACGCCATCTATCTTTTCTAATGCAAGTATTACCTTTTTTAGCTCTTCATTATCTTTTACTACTATTCTTAAGTCAATTTGTACAATATCTGTCTTACCTAATCCTGCCCCTATTGCTTCTAATGATATCTTCAACTTGTCTATTAGTTGTATAATATCTTTTAATAGCCTATTTTTGTTTATTCCATATATTTCAATTTCTACTGCATAGTTTTCTTTTATTTCATCTTTCCAATATACATCAATTATCCTATTTGGGTCTTTCATCAAATGCTTCAAATTTCTGCAATTTGTTCTATGTACAGATACTCCCACATTTTGTGTAATATATCCAACTATATCATCACCTGGTAATGGGCTACAGCATTTAGCAAGTTTTATTAAGCAATTTTCAATACCCTTAACATATACACCACCACTTGTTGTTCCAGTTTTTCCTGTCTTATTGTCATATTCTAAGTCTTTCATTTTCTTTTCAAGTGCTTCATCTTGGTGATCTTGGTTATATATATTAATTAGTTTTCCTGTTACCTTGTTAACTCCTAAATTACCAAAACCTATTGAAGAATATAGTTCATCAATCTTTGAATAACCATATCTTTCTAGTACATCAGTAATTGCATTAGGTGTTAAAAACTCATATGGTTCTAATCCAGTTTTCTTAAGTTCTTTTTCTAAAAGTTCTTTTCCCTTAAGTATTGTATCTTCTTTTTCTTCTCTTTTGAAAAATCTAATAATCTTTGCCTTAGTACTTGGCATCTTAATATGTTTTATCCAATCCTTGCTTGGTCCTTTAGATCCTTCTGATGTTACAATAGTAACTATATCACCATTTGAAAGCTTTGTAATAATTGGAACTATTTCACCATTAATTTTAGCTCCTACTAACTTGTTTCCAACTTGTTCGTGTATTGTATATGCAAAATCTATTGTAGTTGAACCCTTAGGAAGCATCTTAATATCTCCCTTTGGTGTATATACATATACTTCATCTTCAAATAATTCTGTTTTTAATGCATCCATAAACACATCTGGGTCTTTTGTTTGCTCTTGCCACTCAATTGTTTCTCTTACCCATGATAGCTTGTCATTATTTTTAGCTGTAACTACTGCTTTTTTACCCTTGTAGTTTGCTTCTTTGTATGCCCAATGTGCCGCTATACCAAATTCTGCAACCTTGTGCATTTCGTGTGTACGTATCTGTACCTCAAATGGTGCTTCTTTAGGTATTATAAGTGTTGTATGTAATGATTGATACATATTTGCCTTAGGTACAGCAATATAGTCTTTAAACCTTCCCATCATAGGACTAAACTTATCATGAAGCAGACCAAGTGTCATATAGCAAGTTGGTATATCATCTACTAATATTCTAAGTGCAAATACGTCATATATCTTATCCAAGCTAGAGTTATCTCTTTGCATCTTTTTGTATATACTATACATATGCTTTACTCTACCTTCAATAACATATTTTATCTTGTTTTTCTTTAATAGCTTTTCTATTTCTTTTGAAATATTTTCTAAATATCTTTCTCTTTCAAATGATCTTTTGTTTAATCCAATCACTATCTCCCTATATTCTTCTGGCATTAAATATTTAAATGCTAAATCCTCTAACTCTCCTTTAAACCTATGCATACCAAGCCTATTTGCAAGCGGTGCATATACGTCTAATGTTTCTTTAGATTTTAGTATTTGTTTTTCTCTTACCATGTAATTCATTGTTCTCATATTATGAAGTCTGTCTGCAATCTTAACTAATATTACCCTAATATCTTTTCCCATTGCTAAAAACATCTTCCTATATGTTTCAACTTGTGCTTCTTCTTTTGTTGTATATTTAAGCTTACCTAGCTTTGTTACACCTTCTACCATTACCGCTACATCTTCACCAAATATCTTTTTAACTTCATCATATGTACTTGGTGTATCTTCTATTACATCATGAAGTAATGCAGCACATATTGTGTCATCATCTAATGCAAGTTCTGCTAATATATATGCAACATTTAATGGATGGATTATATATGGTTCCCCAGATTTTCTTCTTTGGCTTTTATGCATATTTTCTGCATAATCATATGCTCTTCTAATTTTTCTTAAATCAGATTTTTTATTCATCTTTTTTTGCATTGCAAGCAATTCATCAATTGTTTCAATCTTTTTTACCTCGTCCATATATCCCTCCTTTCTTATACACTACTATCTTTTTTCTTTTTAATTAATATATATTACTTTTCTACTTTTTGTATATCAACTATTTCTATTTTTAAATTTTCTTTTCCATTATACCTATTAATACCTACCATAGCTATAATGTATGTATTATCACCTTCTATAATATCATTTTCTTTTAATTTGTTTGTATCAAAAGTAATTGCAAAGTTTGTTATACCATCTTGAACAATCATAATACTTGTAACTTTTTCTCTTTCATATATCTTTTTAACTAAAACATCCTTAAACAAAAATGTTGGTTTTGGGTTTTCCTTGCCAAATGGTTCTAATATATCAAATGTTTTAACAAGTGGTATTGATAGGTTTTTCATATTCATTATCATATCATATGATACCACGTCGTCTTTTGCTACTATTTCTAATTTTTTAACTTCTTCAACTAACTTATCTAAATTTTCTTTTTCAATGCTTAAACCTAATGCTTTTTCATGACCTCCAAACTTAGAATACAAGTCTTTAAACTTTGATAGCTCTTCAAACATGTTAATATGTTTTCCTCTACCAGATCCTTTAAACATATTAGTATCTTCTTGTGAATTGGTTAAAACAACTGCCGACCTATTATATGTTTCTGCAACTTTAGCTGCAAGTATTCCAACTATTCCTTCATGTAATCCTTCTTTTGCAACTATTATAATTGGCATTTCATATAATTTTTCTTCTTCTATCTTTCTAATAATTTCATTTGTTTGCTTAACTACTAATTTTTTTCTTTCTTCATTTAGTTTTTCTAATTCCAAGTTTAATCTTTTTGCATCATACTCATTATCTGAAGTTAGTAACTGTGCTGCTAAGTCTGATCCTAATCTTCCTGCTGCATTTAGTTTAGGAACTACCGTAAATGCTAAGGCTTCTGCAGTTATTTCATCATTTCCTATCATTTCTTTGATACCATAGTTTTTGCATTTTTTCATATTAGCAATTCCAAGTGATACCAAAATCCTATTTTCATCTTCTAATGGCATTACATCTGCTATTGTTCCAATAGCTGCAATTGGCATAAAACTATGTATATAGTCATCTGGCATTCCTATTGCAATACATACTGCTTCCATTAACTTGTATGCCACAAAAGCTCCACATATATCTTTAAATGGATATTTAGAATCTGTTCTTTTAGGGTCTACTACTGCTATTGCATCAGGTATTATATCTTGCATTTCATGGTGGTCAGTTATAATCAAATCCATTCCTATTTCTTTTGCATAGTTTGCTTCTTCTATTGCAACTATTCCTGTATCTACTGTAATAATTAGAGTATAGCCTAAGTCTTTAAAGTTTTTTATAATTTCATTGTTTAATCCATATCCATCTTCTAGCCTATTTGGTATATAGTAGCTTACGTCTATTCCTTGGTCTTTTAAAAATGTATATAATATTGTTGTACTAGTTATTCCATCTGCATCATAATCACCATATACTAATACTTTTTCTTCTCTATCTATTGCTTCTAATATCCTATCTACTGCTATATCCATATCAGGTAACTCATATGGTGAATGCATATTACTATATGATATATTTAGTGCATTATGATAGTTATCTAAAAACCTATTGCTTGCAAGTCCTGCAAGTACAATATTTAAATTTTCTTCTGCTATTATTTTCTTAATTCTTTCGTTGTCTACTTCTTTTCCAGACCATACTTTTTTCATACATTCCTCTTTTGTTTTATATATTTTAATCTATTAATTTTTTAACTTTTAACTTTTAACTTTTAGTTATTTACTTTTTCTTCTTCTTTAAGAAAGTAATTATACTATATTATACTATATATTAGCTATTTCTTCAATTTGTAATACTATATTTTTAAAAAGCATATTATTACTATTATTACTATAATCATTTTCCTGTAATCATTATTTTTTTCATATTGAAGGCATATTATTTTTGTGTTATTCTAATACTTAGTACAAAGGCTAAATATAATTAATTTAATCTAATTGTATTTAGTTAAAGAAAAGGAATGAAATATATGAATAAGAAATATACTATAGCATCTTTTTTTACAGGTGTAGGTGGTATTGAATTAGGTTTTGCAAACACTGGTAAATTTGAAACTGTTTATGCAAATGAAATAGACAAATACCCTGTAGAAACATTTGAATTGAATTTTGACTTGAAAGTAGATAATAGAGATATATATGATGTATCTCCTGATGATGTGCCTGATGTAGATATTATTGCAGGTGGTTTTCCATGCCAGGCATTCTCAATTGCAGGATATAGGAAGGGTTTTTCAGATGCAAAAGGTCGTGGCACGTTATTTTTTGAAATGATTAGAATAATACATGAAAAAAAACCAAAAGTTGTATTTTTAGAAAATGTAAAAAACTTAGTAAGTCATGATAAGGGTAATACAATTAAAGTAATATTAGATACATTAAAAAATGAAGGCTACCACTATAATTACAAAGTCTTAAATGCTATGGAATATGGAAATATTCCACAAAACAGAGAAAGAATATATATTGTAGCATTTAGAGAAAGAGAAGATTTTGAAAAGTTTAGATTTCCAAAACCAATCCCACTTACTACAAAACTTAGCGATATAATTGATTTCAAAAATACAGTAGACGAAAAATACTATTATACAAAAGATAAGTTTAAAAATAATATATATGAAAAACTAAAAGAAGAAATGGATGACCAAAATGCTATCTATCAATGGAGAAGACAATATGTAAGGAAAAACAAATCTGGTGTTGTTCCTACATTGACTGCAAACATGGGTGAAGGTGGTCATAATGTGCCACTAATACTATCAGATACTGGTATACGAAAACTAACACCACATGAGTGCTTTAATACACAAGGTTTCCCTAAAAGTTTCAAATTACCTGAAAACCAAGCAAATACAAGGCTATACAAACAAGCTGGAAACTCTGTTTGTGTTAAGGTAATTGAAAGAATTGCAGAAAAAATATACGAAGCAATTAAATAATTAATACATTAAAAACGATAATAATAATAACATTACCATTAACAAAAGCAAGTATATAATTACTTGCTTTTAAATATGTTTTTTATAAAATTAGTTTTCTTCTATTTTATAAAACTTTTCGTATGTTCCAAGTTCACAAAAGTCTATAGAGTATTTTTCTTTTCCTAACTTGGTAAAAATAACACTATCTATGCCAAATACTTTTAACATCTCATATGTTATTTTCTTTCCATCTTCTATTTCTAATACATCTCTTAATAGCCACTTTCCTAGAAGTTCATTTGGGTTACTCATTATTGCCTTTCCATCTGCTTGACAAACCTTTGCTTTAATCCACTTTCCATTAGGTAGCATAAGGTCAAATGGCGTATCTCTTGGTGGGAAGAATTCACCTCTTTTTCTATCTTCTACTGGGTATGGTATATAAATTTCATTTTTATTTCTAGGCGTTGTTTTGTATAATACCCTATTACCATCTTCATCTGTTTTGTAATTTGTTCTTGCTCCATTCCATTGATTTAAACCACTTTTTTCTGGTATATATTTTTCACCATTTGCTTTAGTTGAATATAGCCTTAAACATAGTTTTTGTTTTGTATCTGTCACATTCTTAATTATATTATCTATTTTATTCTTTTCATCTAACTTTTTTTCTTCTTCAGACTTTTTTATAATTGAAGATAATAGCTCATATGGGTCTTCAAATATATTTACACTAAATTCATCTAATAATTCCATATCATCAAATATCATATATAATGTGTTTTTAGATTTACTAAAATGATATGTGTTTATTCCATCACTAAAATATATATTGTTGTCATTTCCTCTTTTGTTATCTACAATTATATTTTCTATATCAATATATTCAAATTTTGATTCATATATTTGCATTAACCCTGGTAATCTTTTAACTACATGATATAGCATATTATTTAAATCATGCATTTTCATAGTAACCCTTATTCTGGTATTTCTGTATTCTGCTATCTTTTTAACCATTTCAATATCATCTAAATCAGAATATGTTTTTCTGAGTTTACCAAACTCTGCTACTTTTTGGTCATTTTTACCAACCCACGTTTTAAGTCCTATCCCTATTTTGTTATTCAAATCATATGCATCTGCAGAATCATCACTTCTTGCATTGTTAATAACATCAAAGTATTTGCTAAATATATTTTCATGTACTCTGTAATGTAAATACGGTTCCTTTGCTTCAGAAAATAATCGTGATAGCTGTCCCATTATATTTAGCATATCTTTGTATTGTTCTTTTTGTTTCTTTGGTTGTATTTCGTAATACATTTTTTCTCCTCTTAATTATTATTTTCTACATTATACGCTTTTTAAATTCATATTAAAAGGGAGGTAAGTTACGATTCTTACCCCCTTATCAGTAGTTATCTTTTGTATATCACTATTTCATTTATCATTTGTAAAAGTTATTATTTAATATTATCTTTTGTAAATTATATTTCATTTTCTTTTGTAAAAGTTTGGTTTTGTGTATTTTGTGTGTTTAAAATATCTTAACTATATTTTATTTGTTCCAAATCCCATTCTTTTAGATAGCATTTCTTGTATTCTTTCAAATGTTCTTGTAATTATACTTTGTATTCTTTTAACTGTTGCTCTAAATGACATTGTTTCAGAATATGGTGCTACTACCAAGAAGTTATTTTCTTCTCTTTCCATTTCAAGTTTTAATAATTTTTCATTTGCCATTTTTCTTAGCATTCTTGCATATGGTCTTGCTGGTTTAAATACAAAGTCAGTCTTTTCTTCTCTAGATATTTCATTTATTAAATCTTGTACATGTTCTACCTTAGCTTCTTTAAATAATTTAGCGTATGGTATATCTGAATGATAATATACTTGGCTATTTTCTAAGTTTTCAGTTTTTACATCATCTACTTCAACTACTTGTATATCTAATATATTTTCTTTTGCTTTAGCAAACATTTTTTCTTTTATTTCACTTAGTTTTTGCTCTGCAGCTTCAGATACTTTTTCCTCTATTTCTACAGCATTTTCTTTTTTAACTACAGATCCATCTTCTGATACCATATAGTTAAAATCATCTTCTTTTTTATCTTCTTCTTGTTCTTCTATTTTTTCTACCTTGTTTTCTTTTGTTTCTTCTTTACCTTCTCCTACAAAGTATTTTTGTTTAGATATTTCTTTGTTCAAATTATATGCAAGTAAGAAATCATCATTAAAGAAAGTAGGAGACGCTTCTTCTTCCTCTTCAACTATTAACTCTGGTGGCATTACTTTAAAGCTATAATTCTTACCATAGTTATTATCCCACATTCTCTTTTCATTTCTAAATGAAAAGTTAATTTCTTTAGAATCTGAAGGAATAGAAATTTGTGCTAAATATCCATTTGGTGTTTGATTCATTTCAACTTCGTTAATATTGTTCCAATTGTTCATACCATATCTAATATATATCTTGTTAGATGTATCTTTTAGATACCCACTATATGTAATCTTTGTAGCAGTATTTGCTATTATTTGATCACTTTCTGTTGTTATATAATCTGAATAATTCATACCACAATTCCTTTCTATATACATATATATTATATAATTACATATTCATAATTGGTATTTAATTTATATTAATCTTGTGTAACATAATTATGCCATTATGTTACATTTTTGTATTTTGTAATTATATATATTATGTACTATGTAAAAAGAGTAATGATTATTATTACTTTTGTTTTTCTAATCATTACCCTATATTATACATATTATATTTTGTTTTTTTAAAGATTGTTACTTAATATGTCATTAAAAACATATGCCGCTATATTAATCCCAAAAACTGCTGGTACTTCTGCAATACTTGTTACTTTTTTAGATATTTTAGGTTGTTCTTTTGAGTATACAACAAGTTGTTTTTTTATATTTTCTTTTTTTAATATCTTTCTAATTTTTTTAGCAAGTGGACAATATGTTGTCTTGAATATATCTGTAACTTCTATCATATCTACTCTTGTCCTATTGCCTGCTCCCATAGATGATATGCATTTAATATTATTTTCATATGCATATTTCATAATAGTAATTTTAGCATCTACATCATCTATACAGTCAATTATGTAGTCTGGGTTAAAATCTTTTAACATATCATAGATATTATCTTCTGATACTTTTTCATCATATGTTATCATTTCAACTTTTTCGTTTATGCTTTTAGCTCTTTTTTTAGCAACATCTACTTTTTTTTCCCCAATTGTATCATTATATGCTACAAGTTGCCTGTTAATATTTGTTTCATCTACTGTATCAAAATCACATAGTAGTATATTTTTAATTCCATTTCTTAAAAACATTTCTAGCACGTATGATCCTACACCGCCTACTCCAAATAGTACAATTTTAGCCCCTACTATTTTTTCATTGTTTTCTTTTCCTATTAGCGATATTTGTCTATCTAAAAAGTTATCCATTATATTTTCTTCCTAATTATATAGTATTTTTCTAATTCAAAAGGTACATTCATTATTACTTGTTGATCTTTTACTCCTGGGTTAATTGTAGGTATTTCTTCATTTGTTTCAACATCAAAAAGCTTTTCTATCTTAAACTCTACTCCTTTTAACTTGCCAGGTATTAATGCTTCTAATGTATCTCCTACATTTAGCTTGTTTTTAATATATACTTTTGCTAGGTTTTCACCTACCATTTCGTCTACTACTGCACCATATTGGTAGTTATCATTATATTGTCTTCCATTTAATGTTTGGTTTGTTTCAATATCATTTGCTTTTTTAATTGTTTCTTCATCAAAGTTAAATTTAGTTAAATCTCTTGTTTTAACCTTTTCTATTTCTTCTAAGTATTTTTCATATTCATATTTTCCAGTATTTAAATACTCATCTATTGCACACCTATATATGTTAATTATACTTGCTAAATAGTATTCTGTTTTAAGTCTTCCTTCTATCTTAAAACTATCTACTCCCATGTCTATTAAGTCTGGTAGTTCGTCTATTAGGCAAAGGTCTTTTGATGAAAATATTGTCATACCATTTTCATCTTCGTCTACTTCCATAAGTTCACCAGGGTTATGCCTATCTTCTACATACATATTATAGTTCCACCTACAACTTTGTACGCAGTCACCCTTATTTGCATTCCTATTTGTTAGGTAATTACTTAGGTAGCATCTTCCTGAGTATGCAAAGCATATTGCTCCATGAACAAATACTTCAATTTCTAAATCTTCTGGTTTTCCTTCCATAATCTTTTTTAGGTTTTCTTTTGTAATTTCTCTTGCCATAATTATTCTTTTAGCTCCATTTTTATACCAGAAATTACATGCTGGAAGTGATAATGTATTTGCTTGTGTAGATATATTAATTGGTATATTTGGTGCATACTCTTTTACTATGTCTACTACTCCACCATCAGATACTATTATCCCATCTACTCCTTCTTTAGCTAAGTATTTAACTTGTTTAATTATTTCACTATAGTCATCATCATTTGCATATATATTTACTGCAGAATATACCTTCTTAGCATGTAACTTAGCATATTTAATTATCTTATCTAAGCTATCATCATCTACTTTTGCTCTTGTTCTAAGTGATACATTTGGTGTTCCTACATATACTGCATCTGCTCCATATATGTATGCAATTACTGCTTTTTCATATGATCCTGCTGGTGCTAATAATTCTACTTTCTTATTGTTTTTCTCCATGTATTTGCCTTTCTATTTTTATTACTTCTTATTACTTTCTCTTTTTGTTTTAAGTTATTTTCTTTTTTGTTTCTTCTTTTTTTATTATTTCTTATTGTTTCTTATTGTTTCTTTTTCTAGTTTTTCTTTCTTTAATATTTTTTAAAATATTATTCTTAAAAATTATAGTCTACTCCTGCTGCTTTTCTAATTTCAATTATCTTTTCTTCAGCTTTTTTTCTAGCTTTTTTAGTTCCTTCTTCTAGGTATTTTTTAACTAAATCCATATTTTCTTCATAGTATTTTCTTTTTTCTCTAATTGGTTCTAATTCATCTTCTAATACATTAATTAATACTTTCTTTATTTTAACATCACCTATACCACCTTTTTGGTATCCTTGTTTTAATTCTTCTAATGTATTAAAGCCTTCCATGTATTTTGCAATTTGTTCATCTGTTGCAAATACATCTAAGTATGTAAATACCATGTTTCCTTCTACCTTACCAGGATCTTCTACTCTAATATGATCTGGGTCTGTATACATTTTCATAACTTTTTTAGCAACTTCTTCTTTGCTATCCGCTAAGTATATGCAGTTGTTTAATGACTTACTCATTTTTGCATTACCGTCTAATCCTGGTAATCTTTGTGACATTTTGTTTTCTGGTATTACTGCATTACATCTTCTAACTATATCTTTTCCATTACCATATAGTGTGTTAAATGTTTTAACAATATCATTTGTTTGTTCAATCATAGGTAATTGGTCTACCCCTACTGGTACAGTGTTTGCATCAAACAATGTTATATCTGCTGCTTGACTTACTGGGTATACTAAAAATCCTACTGGTATACTTTTTTCAAACCCCTTTTGTCTCATTTCATTTTTAACAGTTGGGTTTCCTTCTAATCTACCTAGTTTAACTATATTTAAGTAATAGCATGTAAGCTCATATAGTTCTGGTATTTGTGTTTGTACAAATATAGTTACCTTTTCTGGGTCTATTCCTACAGATAGGTAATCTAACATTAAATTAAGTACATTATCTGATACCTTTTGTGGGTTAGAAAAGTTATCTGTTAGTGCTTGAAAGTCAGCTATTTCTATATACATTTCTTCTACTTCATTTTGAAGAGCCACTCTATTTTTAAGTGAACCAATATAGTGTCCTAAATGTAACTTACCTGTTGGTCTATCACCTGTTAATACTATCTTTTTCATATTACTACTTTCCTCCATTTAAATTAATCTTTAAACTTAATTATATATTTTAATCTCAATCTTTTTTAATTAATCTTATCTTTCTTTTTTAATTCCTATCACATTATTATACCACATATTATGTATATTATGTAGTACATAATGTGTGGTTAATTATACTTTTATATATTTTTTAGTCATTTAAATTATTTTATTATTTTAATTATTCAAATCGTTTAAATCACTTAAATAAATACTTAAACTATTTAAGTATTTAAGTAGCTATATATTTTAGATACTGGTACTCCTAATATATTATAATAGTTTCCTTCAATCTTCCTTACAAAGTTAGATACATATGTTTCAACTACAAAGCCTGATGCATATAGTGCATCTTTTTCATTTTCTGCATAGTATTTTGCATCTTCTTTTCCTATTTCATTAAAGTATATATATGTGTTATCATAGTCTACTATTTCTTTTGAAATAGTATTATCTTTAACATATATAATACATATTCCACTAATTACTTCATTTTTCTTATTAGAAGAATTAAGTAGGTTTTGCATTGATTCTTTCCTACTTTTCGGTTTTTCAAGTATATTATTGTTTGAGTATACTATTGTATCTAATCCAATAATTATCATATCTTCATTAG
>CAUPPN010000004.1:0-19025 GCA_963513115.1 uncultured Eubacteriales bacterium
AAGGTTTTTCATCAAATATATTAGTTTTATTATTATTTCTTTGCATATCTGATGATTCAGATACCGTATTTTTATCATCTTCATTTAACAAAGTAAAATCTACTTCTGGATTTTTAGTTAATATTTCTAAATCTCTTAAAAATTCTGCCGCTGAATCATATCTTTCATCCTTACTTTTTGCCATTGCTTTCATAATTATATAATTTAATCCCTCAGGTATACTAGGGTTTAATATTTTGGCATCAACCGGTTTTTCTTGTACTTGCTTTAAAGCTACAGATACAGGTGTATCTGCATCAAATGGTACTTTACCTGTTACCATTTCATACATAACAATTCCTAATGAATATAGGTCTGATTTTGCATCTGTTACTCCACCTTTTGCATGTTCTGGCGAAAAATAGTGTACAGACCCAATAATACTTCCATATGCTGTCATAGTAGCTTTTGTTATAGCTTTTGCTATACCAAAGTCTGTAACTTTTGCTATACCTTCTTCTGTTATTATTATATTGTGTGGTTTAATGTCTCTATGTACTATACCATTTCTATGTGCCATATCTAATGCAGATAATACTTGTTTTGCAATATTTACTGACCATTTCCATGATAATTTTCCTTCTGCTGTTATTATTTCTTTTAATGTTTTTCCTTTTACAAGCTCCATTACAATATAATATACACCATCTGTTCCAACATCATATACTGATACTATATTTGGATGTGTAAGTGATGCTGCAGATTGAGCTTCATCATTAAACCTTTTAATGAATTCTGAATCTGTAGTAAACTCATCTTTTAATACTTTAACTGCAACATTTCTATTTAGCACCTTATCTTTTGCCATATATACTACAGCCATTCCACCGTTTCCTATTTTATCTTCTATCACATATCTGCCTTGAAGTACTTTGCCTTCTAAGTCCATAAATGCCCCCTTTTTGTATACATTTAAATATATATAAATATATAATATTTTAACTATTTATTATATATATTAAACAAAATATATATAATACTTACATAATGTTAATATATTCTTTTGATATTTTATTTTTTCAATCTATTTTTTAACAACTATTGCTGTTATATTATCTAATCCACCATTTGCATTTGCTTCGTTTATTAAATCTTCTGCCGGATTTGATGAAGTTCTTAAAATTTCTTCTATTCTTTCTTCTAATACCATGTTTGTAAGTCCATCTGAACACATAAGAAGTATATCATCTTTTAATAATTTCTTATTAAACACATCTGCTTCTACTAGTTTTCCTGTTCCTACAGCTTTTGTTACCATATTTTTATTTGGATGTGTTCTTCCTTCTTCTCTTGTTATTTTTCCTTCATCTATCAAGTTTTCTATATAGCTATGATCTTTAGTAAGTTTTCTAAAGAAGTTTTTTCTAAGTCTATATATGCTACTATCTCCCGCATGTCCTATGTATATATCATCTTTAATAATTAATGCAATTTCAATTGTTGCCCCCATATATTTTAAGTCTTCATCTTCTTTAGCTTTTTCATTTACTATCATATTAGCATATTCTATTGCACCATTTACTAATTTTTTAATATCTTCTTTATCGTCAAATGTAATTTCATAGTTTGTAGTTATATAGCTTTTAGCAGCTTCAACTGCCAAGCTACTTGCAACTCTTCCTCCATGATAACCACCCATACCATCAGATAGTATAAATAGGTCTATTCCTGTTTCTTCATCTGATACAAAGTATGAATCTTCATTTACTTCTCTTGATTTTCCAATATCTGATTTTGCAAAAATTTTCATATTTTCCTCTTTACATATTTTGCTTTCTTAATTGTCCACATGCCGCTTCTATATCTTCGCCTAATGTTCTTCGTATAGTTGCAACAATATTATTATCATTTAGATAGTCTCTAAATTTTAATATGTTATCATTTGTACTCTTTTTGTAATTTGTTTCATCTATTTCATTTATTCTAATTAAATTAACATGACATTTAATATCTTTTATTAAACTAACTAATCTTTTTGCATCTTCTAAGCTATCATTTAATCCATTAACCATTGCATATTCAAAAGATACTCTTCTTCCGGTAACTTTTATATAATACCTACATGCATCTAGCAGTTCTTCTATATTATATCTTCTATTAATTGGCATTATCTCAGATCTTAGCTCATCTGTTGTATAATGTAATGATATTGATAGTGTACACTGCGTTTTAAGGTCTGCTAAGTCTCTTATCCTATCTGCAAGTCCTGATGTTGATATGCTAATATGCCTTGCTCCAATTTCTACTCCAAATGGATCATTTATTATTTTAATTGCATTAATTAGATTATCAAAATTATCTAATGGTTCACCTATACCCATAAATACAATATTAGATATTCTAAGGTCTTCTTCTCTTTGTATTTTTAGTATTTGGTCTACTATTTCACCTGTTTGCAAGTTACCTTCAAACTTTGCTTTAGTTGATGCACAAAACTTACATCCCATTCTACATCCTTTTTGTGTTGAAATACATAAAGTATATCCATACTTGTATTTCATAAGAACGCATTCTATTGCTCCACCTGTTGGTAATCCTAATAGGTATTTTTTTGTTCCATCTTTTGATTCTAATTTTTCTAATATTTTTAAATCTTCAATGTAATATTTTTCATTCAATTTTAAAATTAAATCTTTAGATAGGTTTGTCATTTCATCAAATGTTACTACATTCTTTTTATATAGCCATTCATATATTTGTTTAGCTCTATATTCCTTTTCAGAAATAGCAACCATTTCTTTTTTCAAATCATCTAAAGTATAATTTTTTATTCCTTTTTTATTTACTATTGTATACGCCATAATTCTATTTTTTATTATATATTTTATTATTTTACCTTTCAATATTTTTTATTATTTCTAGTTATTCTAAACATTATTTTAATATTAGTTTATTATATAACAAAGCTTATCCTACTGCAAATTATATCAATTATGTTTACACCATATTAAAACAATTTATGAAATATATTAATTAGAGAATTAATAATATATTTTACTAGTATTTTTTAATAATATTTTTAATAATATTTGTTATATTTTTTTATTTGTAAAAAGAGCAATACTTGTTAGATTGCTCTTTCTTCATAACCAATTACCATATAATTCTATATCCGGCTGTTATCTCACCTATACAGTACCTTATTGTAAATATAAATATAAAAACTGAATAGCATATATCTTTTTTAGTCTTATATATCTTAAGCTTAAACATTAATTTAGTATACAAAATCAAAATTACAATTGTAGGTATTACATAATAAATAGAATCTTTTATTCTAAGTATACGTAGCTCTTCATCGCAGCCCATAGGTTTTCTTGAATTTGGATTTAGGCTTACCTTAGGCATGCAATCAATATATGTATATCCATGTGTTTTTAATATTATTGGTTTATAGATTGATATTAATATCACAATAACAGCTATTGAACATATTATTTTAATTACTATATCCTTAAATTTCACCCATTTCCCTGTATTTCTTTTTTCTTCATTTTCTATTCCTATATTTTCTTTTTGTTCTTTTACTTCTTTTTCTTCATTAATACTCATAGTTTCCTCACTTATAACTATTCAATTTCTTATGTTTTAAATTCAAATTATTTAATCAAACAAATTATTTTTTATTTATAACTTTTTTGTGTCTACAACTTCTCATAATTATTATCTAATACTCCTATAGCAAATGGTATAAGTACTGTTGAAGTAGTAAATAATGGTAAAATATATCTTGTTTCACCTCCAATTGGTGAAAATAATACAGATATATATATTCCAAAAAGTGGTAAAAATGCTACCATATATATGTATCTTTTTTTGTATATCACATACATAAATGATGCAAATACAAAGTATAGTATATATGCAATATTTACAAATAATGAAAATACGGGTATATAGCCATAATACATATTATTTGTATAATTAATTATTTTTTCACTCTTATCTATTTTAGCATCTGGATACATATCTAACATTTTAAAATTAGGCCCTGTATCATCAGTAGTTGTTTTATATATTGGTATATATAGTTGATATTTTGGATAATAATATAAATATGTTTGTGAAAAGATAGCTTGTATCGAATCCATTTTAAATCTTTTAATCATGCTTATACCAAATTTTACAAATTCTTTTTCATTTTTTGAAACTTCTCTTTCTATTAGTGAATTTTTCATAGGATCTGCAAACCAAGGCATGTATTCTTTTTTTATTTTTTCTATTTTTTCTTCTGTAGTTATATCTAAATCATAGAAAAACTTTCCTATTTTTTCCTTATCTTCTTCTGTTAATTTATCTTCATTATATTTTACATTTCTAGCTATTATTTGGGATAAAACACTATATTTTTCTATATTATTGCCACTTTTAATTGGTGTATATGTTGTTATAACTTTTATTGTAATAGTATATACAAATATAGATAGTATAAATGCAAATATTACTTTTATTATTTGATCATTTTTAATTAAGTCTATTTTTTCTACTACACCATCTTTTCTTTTAATATTTTGTTTTTTTCTAAATAATACCAAAAATAATGATAATATTGGTAGTATTAATACATAAGCATATAATGCGTTATGCCTATAAAATAATGAAAGTAATATTAGTATTGCAAATACCACTATGTTACTATTTTTTCCAAAATATTTTTTTGTATTAGAAACAATTTCAATTAAATGTATAGTTATTAATAATATTAATATTGAAAATGTTATATCCTTATGTCCAATCATTATATGTTGTGCAATTGGTTGATAAAAAATAAAGAAACAAAATAATATTTTTCTAAATATCATAGGTGCATTTTTTTTAGCTAAATAATATAACAAATATGAGCAAATAATACTTGCAAATATCATTTTAACTATACTTGCTAAAGCAATTCCTGAATTGAACGTACCAAATATTCTATATCCAAGTTCTATAATTCCACCATATAATAATGTATGCAATAATGGATGATCATTTGTATATCTGCCTAAATGAACTTGAGTATATTGATATTTATTATCATACCCACATATTCCAGGATATCTAGCAAGTAATGTTGGTATCCATACTATGAATAGTATTATAGCAACTAATATAAATGATTTTCTATTTGCTTCTAAAAATTTGATTTTATTACTATTTTTCTTAATATCTTTTTCATTTATATTTTTTTCAACTTTGTTATCTACACTCTCGATATTATTAACTTGTTTCTTTTTTCTATTATTTTCTATTTTTTCAAATATATTAAATAATGATACTAATGCATTTTTAGCAAATATAGTAAATCCTAAAATTGTTAAGAATATGAAAACAATGAGTCTTTTTGTAAAGATGATTTTTGTATTTGAAAAAGATACTACTTTTGGATCATATGTAACTAGGCTAAGTCTTCCTATAACCATAAAAATAGATATTATAATACCAAAAATATATGATACTATAAGTAATCTTTTAGCATCTTTTTTATCATTTTTATATTTCTCTAATATTATTTTATAAGAATTGTATATTACAATAATTGAAAGCGGAAAAATGTATTGACTCATTTCCATATATTTTAGTTGATTTGCTTCAAAATCAAATCTGACATCTAATGCATATGTTGATATCATTGCCATAGCAAATGCAATAATAAAAATATTTCCCTTAATAATTTTACATATTTTTTCTTTCAAAGTTACCTCCTAGGTTCTAATGTATAATATATTCTATTATACTTCATAAATTACATTAATTAAATTAATTATATATATCTATTATAATTATAATAATAAAAAAATAGTACCTAAAAGGTACTACTGTGGTGCGACTAAGAGGACTTGAACCTCCACGTCATAGACACTAGATTCTAAGTCTAGCGCGTCTACCAGTTCCGCCATAGTCGCATAACATATATACATTATAATGCAACTAAATATTCTTGTCAATGCATATATGGTATTTTTCTTAAATTTCTCTTTCATCATTGTAATAATCTAAATAAGTAATAATTTTTACTAATTATTACTTAAGTCTAATTACTATAGTTACTATATCTTCTTTCTTACCCAATAATCCATCTATCTTTTTCATAATTCTTAAAAACATATTATCTTTTTTAATTTTAGTTTCTTTTTCTTTTGTTTTTTCTTCATTTTCTTTAACAATTATTTTAATATATTTTATCTCTTCTTGTTGCTCTTTGCTTTCTCCTTCTTTCTTATCTTGTATTTTAGCAACCAATTCTTCATTTAATCTATCATAGCTTAACTTTTTGTTTTCTAGATACAATTCTTGTATATCATGTATATCTTTTTCTTTTCCTCTGACTATAATATTATCTTCTTTTCTTTCTGCAGTATATGCATTACTAAAATCTTTCATATTATATATGCTATATATCGAATAATATACGAAAGAAAATATTATTATTAAAAGAAATATTAATGATATTACTCTTACCCACTTATTTTTTTCTACTACCTCTTTTTGTGTATTTTTGTTTTCTTCTTCTTTTTTAATTTTTATTTTTTCTATTTTTTCTTTCATATCTATCCTTGTTGTTCTTCTGATTTAAATATTTCATAAAAATTATGGAATGTATATCCTTCATCTTTTAATGTTTTAATAACTTGTCTTAGTGTTTCCGGTGTATATTTTTTATCTCCTGCATCATGCATAAGTACTATTAAATTTCTATCTTTTGATCTTGTATCATTGAATTCCTTCATTTGTGATTCTACTGAGTTATTCCCTGCTGCATCTCCAGTTAAGCAATTCCAATTAGTTGATGCTATATTTTTTTCTGCAAGCATTGCTTTAGCTTTTTGCTTAACATCATGGTGTTTTCCTCCATATGATCCACCTGGAAATCTAAATAGGAAAGTATTATATTCTTGTCCTAAAACTTCTTTTATTGCTCCTTCACATCTATTATATTCATCTATTACCGCATCTGTTGAAGAATATATTTTATCATATTCATGTGAATAAGAATGATTTGCTATATAGTGTCCTTCTTCTTTTTCTCTTTTTAATATTTCAGGATTAATTTTAACCATCTTTCCTAAAACAAAAAAAGTAGCTTTTACATTTTCTTCTTTTAATACATCTAGTATTTGAGGAGTAATCTTTGATGGTCCGTCGTCAAATGTTAAAAATGCTTTCTTTTCTTTACCTGAATATATAGCTCCAACTACTTCTGCTGCGTTTGATATATTAGATGGAATATGTTCTCTTTTCTTCCTTTCCTCTTCTTCTTTTCTTTTTTGTTCTTCTGCTAATTTTCTTTCTTCTTCTTTTGCTTTTTCTTCAGTTATTTCTCTTTCTCTTTTTTCTACCATCTTATTATATTTTATATTACTAGAAATAATTATAAAAACTGAAACAGCAATAACTAGCAAGCATATAATAGAAATTATTTTTATTCTATTTAATTTTTGGCTATCACTATTAGCATACATTTTAATTAACTTATTTTTAACTATTTTTAACTTATTATTATTTGAATTTCCTAATAGTTCATACTCCATCTTATGCCTCTTTCCTTACATATATTTAATACTTAATTAACTTAATCACTATATTTTAGTTAATTTGAAATTAGTGTAATCTCCAGATATCAAAGAAAAATCTATTTCCATATAATTTCCTTGTATAGCTTCACTATGGCTATCACCATGTAAATGACCATAATAGCATTTTGTTATATTATTTTTCTTTAATACTTCTATATAATCAACATCTTCTATCATTTGTTTTTTTTCTTCTTCAGTAATATCTAAACTATTTAAATAGTTTAAATATCTTTTTTTTACATCTTCTCTATATATTGGCGGGTAATGAAATACACAAACTTTTCTAATTTTGTTTTTTTCTTCGTCTGGAATATTTTTTAATTGTTTTTCTAAGGATACTATAGAATTTTCAAGTCTTAGCTTTTCTCTTCTAATATTTGTAAATTCTTCTTCAGGATTTAATGTGCTCCACCCTTTAGCTCCTACTACTGCTACATCTTCTATAATATATGCATTATTATATATGAAATGTATATTTTCTATACCATTTTCTTTTAGAAATTTATCCATTTTAGAAACTGTGCTCCACCAAAAATCATGATTACCTTTCAATATATACTTTGTTCCAGGAAGCTCATCTATGTATTTAAAGTCTTCTATTGCATCTTCCATATTCATAGCCCATGAAAAGTCACCAGCTATTATTACACTATCATTTTCTTTTACAGTGCCTAGCCAGTTTTTTCTTATTTTTTCCATGTAGTTATCCCAAAGTGTTCCAAACACTTCCATTGACTTATTCTTATCACCTATTGCAAGGTGTGTATCTCCTATTATATATACCATATCTTTAAACTACTTTTCTATTTTCTATATCTTTGTACTTCTATACTTTTACTTTTTTATTCCATTATACTATTTCAATATCAAATTTGGTTTTGCATCTACTGAGTAATCTGATATTATTCCATCAATATAATTATAATATCCTGCAGATGCTATCATTGCAGCATTATCTGTGCATAGTTTAATTGGTGGAAAATATACTTGTATTCCATCTTCTTTTAACTTATCAAATTCTGCTCTAATATATGAATTTGCAGATACTCCACCACATACTGCAACCTTATCTAAATTATATTCTTCTAGTGCTTTTAATACTTTTTTAACTAATATTTCTGTTGTTACTTTTTCGAAACTATTTGCAAGATCTGCATAGTTTAGCTCTTCTTTGCTATTATGATTTAAATTAATTATTGCTGTTTTTATTCCACTAAAGCTAAAATCATATCCATCCATATTAACTTTAGGAATCATATCATAGTAACTAGGTTTTCCTTCTTTTGCAAGCTTATCCACTTTTGGTCCACCAGGATATCCGAGTCCTGCAATTCTTGCAACTTTGTCATATGCTTCCCCTATTGCATCATCTCTTGTTCTACCTAATATCTCTAGATCATTATAATCTTTAACATATACTAAATGTGTATGTCCACCTGATACAATAAGAGCTAAAAATGGTGGTTTAAGTTCTTCATATGTTATATAATTTGCCGCTATGTGTCCTTTCAAATGATGTGTAGCAACTAGTGGCTTATTATATTTAAAAGAAAGTCCTTTTGCAAATGATAATCCAACATGTAATGCTCCAACTAATCCAGGCCCTGAAGTAACAGCAATTGCAGTAATATCATTCATTGTAACATTTGCATCCTCTAGTGCCTTTTTTACAACATTTGATATTGCTTCAATATGCATTCTAGAAGCTATTTCTGGTACTACTCCACCAAAAGTTTCATGTGTTGCAATTTGTGTATTAATTACATTAGATAATACTTTTCTACCATTTAAAACAACAGCTGCTGATGTTTCATCACAACTTGATTCAATGCCTAATATATATATATCCTTTATTTTATTTTCCTCTTTCCAAATTAATTTTTAATTAAATAATTCCAATATTTCTTCTTTTGATACTAATCCTACTAATCTTTTTTTCTCTTTTCCATTTTCCATAAATACAAGTGTAGGTATTGAAAGTATATTATAGTTTTTAGCTTCATCACTATATTCATCCACATTAACTTCTATTATTTTAATTTCTGGATTCTCTTCAGATATTTGTTCTAAGATTGGAGCAAGCATTTTACATGGTCCACACCAATCTGCATAAAAATCTACTAAAACAACTTTTTCTTTTGTTATTTCTTCTTCAAATTTCATTTCTTTAGAAAGTTTTTCTATCATAACCTCTCCTTTTAAATCTATTTTATATTCTTATTTTATAATAATATTTTAACATATATTATATTTTTTTACATATCTTTTTTATCTTTTTTATCTTTTCTTTCTTCACTTTTTTCTTTTTTGTTTTTTAATTATTTAGTTATTTAATTTCTCATACTTTTCCTTCAATGTATTCTTACTAACTATTCCGTATTCTCTAGATACTTCAATTCCATCATTATAGTATATGTATGTTGGTATAGCTCTTATACCTGCAGAATATATATTTTTTTCCATATTTTTGTTTTCAACATCTACCTTATATATATTAATATTTTCACTTGCTAATTCTTGTACTATGTGTTTCATTGTCTTGCATGGTCCACACCATTTAGCATAATAATATACTATTGCTTTTTCTTTTTTATCTATTATTTTTTCTTTAAATTCTTCTTCTGTTTCTATAGTTTCTATATTATTTTCATTATTATCTTTATCACTTTTATTGTTATTTTCATTGTTCTTTGTTTCTGGTACAATATTTGTGACATTTTCATTTTTGCCTTTTGTTTCAGATATTGGTTTTAACATTATGTCATTTGCTTTAATTTCTTTTTCTTTTCTTTTTACCTTCTCTTTTTCTATATTTTTATTAACAATAATAAAAACTACAAGAAGTAATATAATTATTATTAAAAATAATATCTTTTTTGATTTTATTAAATTATTATCTTGTTTTTTCATACAGCATATCTCCATATATTAATTAAACTTTTTATTTCTAAGTATATACCCATTATTATTAATAATATCCCTGATATCTTAATTATTATATTATAATTCTTTTTTATATAGCTAAATGTATTTTTAAGTTTTGACATAAACAATCCTGCAAATAAAAAAGGAAGTCCTATACCTAAAGAATATATAGTAAGCATTAACGCACCTGATACAGCACTTTTTGTATTAGATGCTTTAGTTAATGCTAGCGTTAAATATGTTCCTAGGCAAGGGCTCCAAGTTAAAGCAAAAAATATTCCAAATATAATTGAATGTATATATTCATTTTTATATTTTTTATCTTTTTTGCCATTATTTTTTTCATTAATTATAATATTTAAACTCTTATTTAATATCCTTACAGATATTATTTGTGCATAATTAAGTCCCATAATTATTAATAATATACCAAATACAACATTTATATATATTAAATATTTGCCTACAAATCTACCGAATGTTCCAGCAAATAATCCAAGTAGTGTAAATACAATAGTAAATCCTAATATAAACAATAATATATTTGATATTAGTTTTTTCTTATTATCATTATTTTCTCCTACAAGGTATGCAATAAGTATTGGTACCATAGGTAACATACATGGTGAAATAAATGCCAATATTCCTTCAAAAAATGTAAGTAAATATTTCATCTTTTGCTACCTTTCTAATTATTAACTATTTTTATTAATTAATTATTAATTATTATAATCCTAATTCATTATTAGCTTTTTCATAAAATGTTCCAGCGTGTCCACATACTGGGCATACTTCTGGTGGGTTTTCTCCAACATACATGTTTCCACATTTTCTGCAGATCCAAATTGTTCCTTCTTCACCTTCAAACATTAAATCTTCATCTAATTCTTTCTTTAATTGCATGTATCTTTTAGCATGTCTATCTTCGATAGCTCCTACTTTTTCAA
This sequence comes from uncultured Eubacteriales bacterium, assembly GCA_963513115.1. GTDB lineage: Bacteria > Bacillota > Clostridia > TANB77 > CAG-508 > JABCPO02. Next base: position 11,468 of record CAUPPN010000004.1, read on the forward strand.
ATAGTTCTGCTATTTGATCAAATCCTTCTTCTCTTGCAGTTTCTGCCATTTCTTTATACATAACATCATGTTCATATCTTTCACCTTCAGCTGCTATTTGTAAGTTTTCTGAAGTATTTGGCATTTTACCACCATTTAATAATTTAAACCATTTTTCAGCATGTTCAAATTCATTATCTGATGTTTCTTGGAATACTCCTCTTATTAAATCATATTCTTCTTTTTTTGCTACACCAGCAAAAAATTCATATTTAACTCTTGCTTGAGATTCTCCTGCGAAAGCTTGTTTTAAGTTAGCTTCTGTTTTACTTCCTTTAAGTTCCATATATTCCTCCTATTATTTTTAATAATAACATTAAATATTCGTTATTAAATATATGATATATCATAATATGTTATTATTCAAGAATAATAATTATTATATTCTTTTAGTTTTTAAGCTACAATACTGTATCTATCATTTCTTCTACACATTTTTTTAGATTACTATTTTTGCCTTTTTCTAAATATGGATCTTCTCTCATTATATCTGATACATCTAATTGTACCTTTTTTAATATGTCTAAATCTTCAAATAGATTTGCTATTTTAAAATCTGGTAATCCATGTTGTTTAGTTCCAAAAAAATCTCCGGTTCCTCTTAGTTTTAAATCTTCTTCAGATATTACAAATCCATCTGTGGTAGATTTCATTATTTTAGCTCTTTCAAGTGCAATCTTACCACCTTTTGCAAGTTTTAATATACAATATGATTCATACTCTCCTCTTCCTATTCTTCCTCTTAATTGATGAAGCTGTGCTAGTCCAAATCTTTCTGCATTTTCAATTATCATAAGGTTTGCATTAGGTACATTTATACCTACTTCAATTACAGTTGTTGAAACTAATATATCTATTTTTCCATCATTAAAGTCTTGCATTATTTCATCTTTTTCTTTTTCTTTCATTTTTCCATGTATCTTTTTAACTACATATTCTGAAAAATGTTTTTGATATTCCCTTTCAACTTCTTCTACAGATCTTAAGTCGCTTTCTTCACTTTCTTCTACTAAAGGGCATACTACATATACCTGTCTTCCTTTTTCTATTTCTTGTTTTGCAAATTGCATTATCTTTTCTTCACTATTATAGTCTACAAATGTTGTTTTCACTTCTTTTCTTCCAGGTGGTAATTCGTCTATTATTGAAATATCCAAATCTCCATATAGTATTAGTCCAAGTGTTCTAGGTATTGGTGTTGCACTCATTACAAGAGTATTTACATTATTTCCTTTTGCTATTATCTTTTCTCTTTGTCTTACCCCAAATCTATGTTGCTCGTCTGTTATAACAAGACCAAGATTCTTAAATATAACATTTTCTTCTAATACTGCATGTGTACATATTAGTATATCTGTTTTTCCTTCTTCTAAGTTTTTAAGTTTTTCTTCTTTTTCTTTTTTTCTAAGTCCACTTTTTAATATATCAATATTTAAATCAAAATCTTTAAATGTTTCAGTAAATGTTTCTAAGTGCTGATTTGCAAGTATTGCAGTAGGTGCCATAACTACTGACTGATATCCACTTTTTACTGCTTTGTAACATGCCATAGCTGCAATTACTGTCTTACCTGATCCTACGTCTCCTTGAAGTAATCTTTCCATTGACTTATCACTTTCTAAATCATTATCTATTTCTTCAATTACCCTAAGTTGTGCATTAGTTAATTTAAATGGAAGTTTATCAATAACATCTGAAATATATACATCTTTAGAAAATTGTATTCCGTCTTTTTTACTATTTTCTCCTTTAATATACATAAGAGCAAGTTGAAGTATAAATAGTTCTTCATATTTAAGCATATCTTTTGCTTTTTCTAATTTTTCAAAGCTTTCTGGAAAATGCATATTTTTAAGTGCTTCTTGTTTTTCAATAAAAGCATATTTTAAAGATATATCATCAGTTAAAATATTTTCGAACTTATCTAAATCTTTATCTAATGCATTTTTAATAACTTTCCTTAAATATATATTAGATATATTTTTAGTTAATGAATATATTGGTAGTATTCCCATATCAATATTTCCATTGTATTCTGACCATTCTGGAGTTTGAAGTTCATATTTACCAAAAGCTCCTTTTAATTTTCCATAGAAAAGATATTTTTCTCCCATTTTAATAGATTTGGAAATATATGGCATATTATACCAAACTACATCAAGCTTATAGTTTCCACAGTCTATTATAGTTTTTTGTATTGTAAGCCTTGATCTTGTTCTGATATTCATAACAGATTTTATCGGTGTACCAATAACTTGCACATTTTCATCTGACATAAAATCTTTTGGATTTGTAATCTTACTTCTATCCTCATAATCTCTTGGAAAATATAGTATTGCATCTTTTGTTGTTTTTATTCCCAATTTTGCTAAATCTTTAGCCTTTTTTTCACCAACTCCTTTAACATATGTAATATCATTAAACATATTTTTCTCCTATATTTAATATATTACCATTTATCATTTCATATCTCAATTACATATATTAAATTTTATATGTATTATCCACATTATAATAACAAATTACAAATAACAAAATAATAAAGTAAGAAAAGAACAAAGGAACAAAGAAAAAGATGCTTAGAATAATCTAAACATCTTTTTCTTATTATAATTTAATAGTTGCGGTTTTCTCCTTCGACATAATATCCTAATTCAGATGATAAGTATCTTTTTAAATGCTTAAATGTTTCATCATTTGCATTAAATGTAGTTTTATATGTCGCTCTTTTTTGATGTACACCATCTGTTATATAATAGTTTCCATCATATTCAACTTTGTAGTATTGCTCATATTCGTCAATACTATGATCAATAATTTTACCCATTTTACCTCTAAAAATAAAGGTTTTTATTTTAGCTCTTGGAACTAAAATCTCACTTTCAGTATTAATTAAATCCTTGCCTTCCTTAACTTCATGTCTTCTCATAATGTTCCTCCTTTAGTTAAAGTTGTTCTGAAATTACAAAATATTTAACTATGTTAAATATATATATATATAATAGCACAATTATGTAAAATTGTCCAGTCTTTTATTCTATTTGTATTTATTAACTTTTTCTACTCTTTATCACTAAACACAAAATACTTTCCTATAACATAATTAGATATTACAACAACAACTTGTGATACAATTTTAGATATTATATCATTAATACCAATTATTTCTGCCATAACTCCAAATATGATTATGTCACAAAATATACCTGTTGCAATTCTTGAAGACATAAAACTTGTAAACTCTTTCATTATATTTTTAAACCCAGTAGTTTTAGACTCAAATACATATTTCTTATTTGTTATATATGCAACTATAACTGATATAACAAAAGCAACAATATTACTTGGTATTTTATCCATATGTACTATTTTTGACATTATGTAATATACTATAAAGTTTACTACTGTTACTACTCCACCAAATATTAAATAATTTATTCCTTCTTTATATTTTTTATAAATATCTAGTCCTTTTTGTATAATATTTTTATTTTCATCTTTTTTATTATCATTGATTTTTTTATTTTCTCTTACTTCTATCTCTTCTTTCTTCATAATATTTCCATTCTGTTTTTTTGTTTTATTATTTAATTTTTTTACTTTTCTTTTTGCTTTTCTTCGATTTTTTTAACTCTTGTTTTAAGTATTGATATTTCTTGTGCAAGCATTGCTGATTTTTCTTTTTCTTTTGATAGCATAACTAATAATTTGAATGTTAAAAAATATAATATATATATTGTTATAACAAAAATCATATTTGATGCTAATTCAAATCCAAGCTTTTTTGAAAATGTTAATATTGGTTCTGGTAATAATATTATTAAAAATCCGAATAATGCTGTAACAATCCAAAAAGTTACATATGATATTTGTATTTTTTCTTTTTTTATCATTCTACACATCATAAATATGTATAATACTGTCATTATAATCAAACCTATTTTAAGATTACTATTAACCATAATTGCTCCTATTTATATATAATATAATTTTAATTAATTTTATTTTTCACTTTCACTTTTTTTATTTTTAATTACTTTTATTTTTCCTACTTTTTTTAATTAGTATAGCAAGTGGTACTTTTATCATATATAGTATACTTCCTTTTAAATTTATAGAAGTCACACCACCTTGTCTTTCATACATTCTTACAGGTACTTCTAATGCCTTTAAACCTTTTCCTAACATTTCTGCAGTTGAATCAGGTTCTGGATATTCAATAGGGTAGCTTTTAGCAAAATTTTCTATTATTTTACTATTTACTGCTCTAAATCCAGATGTAGGATCTGTTATAGTTACCTTATATAACATTTTAATAATTCCAGTTATTAGACTTTTTCCAAATCTTCTCATAAATGTTGATTTAAATTCACTTGTTTCATCATCTAAATATCTTGAACCTATACACATATCACATTTACCATCAATTACAGGATCAACTATATTTTTAATATATTTAGGATCATGTTGTCCATCGCCATCTAATTGTACAGCGATATCATATCCATTTTGATAAGCATACTTATATCCCGTTTGCATTGCTCCACCTATTCCTAAATTAAAAACTAAATCAACGTGATTTAATTTGTTCTCTTTTAATATATTTAAGGTATTATCTTTAGAACCATCGTTTATTATTATATAATCATATTCTTTATGTTCTTCAATACTTTTTGCTACCTTTAATATATTTTCTTCTTCATTATATGCAGGTATTATAACTAATATTTTCTTTTCCCTGTAACTCATATTCTTCTCCTGTGTTTAATATATTTGTATTATACTATATTATTATTCTTTTTTCTATGTTTTAACTTGCTAATATAATTTTTATTACAATTTTAAACTTGTTTTTATAAGATAATATATATACTTAATTATATTGTATATCCTCTAAATTTAAAAGATATTATCCCAATATATTAATAAACTATAGGCAATATACCTATAGTTATTAATCCATCTATTATTCATCTATTATTAATATATTAATAATAGATTATTTCTACTTTTTTATTATACTTTTATAATTATATTTTTTAATATAATCCCCACTTTGCAAACTCTTCAAATCCACCAATTTCTATTATATAATTTCTTGCAATTTCTACAATTTCACTATACTCTTTTCCATCAATTTTATTATCTCCTATTGCACAAGATAAATTAATCTCCTTGTTTTCTTTTTGTGCCTTCAAAAATGCATATATATTAATTGCTACATCAGATTTAGATAAGTCTTTACCATGTAGACCTCCTCCTGTAAGTGATGTTGCCATATCTGACCCTAACTTTCTATTTGTAGCTCCTGTATCCACATTTAATCCACCTGTCCACTCTCCAAGTGGATTTATTACCAAGTCATATTCTTTGCCATTTCCAATATCTGCTATAATTTTTTCTACTTCTTCTTTTTTACAATTGCTCTGGCATATAATTAGCTTATTACCATCTAAAATATATTTTCCATCTGATGGTATTTCTTCATATATTTTTCTTGCAATTTCTGATAATTCCTTATCTTCTTTTCTAAGTGGTGCACCTTTGAATATTCCATTATCACCACATCTAATTTCTTCTTTTTGATTTTCATTTAGTTTTTCATCTTGCATCACTATTAGCACATTACTTTCAATATCATATCCTGCAATTCTTTTTACAATCTCTTCTATTTCTTTTTTCTCAAAAGCAACATCCGTTTCAATTATAATTGTTGCAACTCCATGCCCTATTAATACTTCTACAGCTACTTTTGGTTCATTTTCTTTTATATATGCAATATCTACTATTGCTCCTGCTATCCTATCTGCAACCTTATCTGGATGTCCAGGATTTACTTTTTCTATCATATCTTCCTCCTAATTTTCAAATTCTAATGGATTAAGTCCATCATATCTTTTATATATGCTATGTATAACATAAAACTCTTCTTCTGTTAATGCATGGTTTCCTATAGTTGGAACAATTTCTATTCCGGCTCTTGGCATATGGTATTCCATGTCATTAATATTTACCCATACCCAATCCATATTTGCTCCACTCCAATTATGAGTTGAAGAAATTACATATCCTTCTTCTTTTAAATAATTTATGAAACTACTTTCATAAAGCAAATTGCCATTTAATTTAACATGAACTAAAAATGATCCTACATTTGCCATAACTTTCCTTTCCATCCTATAAAGAAAAACATGTAGAGATAATCTCGTACATGTTTTTTTATACGTTATCTCATCATACTAGCTTTACCACCTAACTTAATAGGTTGGTGTGAAATCATAGGGCTAGTCCCTCCTTCACTCTTTATAAGATTCTTATTATTTAATTTTATTTTTACTTTTTCAAGTATATTAATTATATATTTATATTTTTATTTTTTCAAGTATTAATTTGTAATTTGTAATTTAATATTATTATTTATTTATTTCTTTCTTTCTTATTATATCTTTTATGTACTACTCTCTGTTTTAATATATTATATTTCATTTTCGTACATTTAATAATGAAAAAATTAATAATAAAAAAGCCATACATATACATGTATGACTTAAGTATAATTAAGATAAATAAATAAATTAATACAATTAACGAGAATGGTGGGCCATCTGGGAGTCGAACCCAGGACCTTTTGATTAAGAGTCAACTGCTCTAGCCAACTGAGCTAATAGCCCTTCCTTTCTGTTAACATTATTAATTATATATTATTTTTAAGTAAAATACAATAGTTATACGATATTTTCTTAATTATTTTTCTATATTTTCTTTTAAATAATTGATTATATCTAAAGATTCATATAAATAATAATCATCTATTAGCAAGCATGGAACTTGGTTTTTCCCGCCTTTTTCTTCCAATTCTTTTACCATTTTTTCATTTTCAGATACATCTATAATTTCAATATTCGAAATATTATTTTCTTTAATATATCTCAAAACCTTATCACAAAATGGACATGTTTTTCTAATATATAATTTTAATTTTTTCATTCAACACCTCACATATTCTTAAACTCTTTTTCTAGCTTCTTCTACAATATAATCCATATGCTCTAATAAATATGGTCCAGGGCAATTTGTATTATAATACATTCTATGCCATGTTAATGTTACACCTTTTACTAAATTAATATCATATCTTCTAGCTATTTGTGCAACTAATTCAATTAAGCTGTTCATACTTGCATTAGATACAGGCCAGTTACCACCTATTGCACAATCAGATACTTCTATTGTTATAGCTCTTTTATTGCTTTCCCAATTTGCATTTGCCCATGATATATCTGTATCTGCTACATATCTAGCTATTTCACCATTTACTCCAATTCCATAATTTGATGATGCAGCCCTATTTGGATTTTGGAATCCACGGCCACATCTTTCTGCACTTGCTACCATTGCCATATGGTGTATTGTTATTTCAGTAATTGGTCTTCCATACTCAAATGTAAAATTATTATGATGTGCCCAATGATTTGTAATATTTAATGTATATGGTTTTAATCTTTTTATACTAAAATTA
>CAUPPN010000005.1:0-18958 GCA_963513115.1 uncultured Eubacteriales bacterium
TTTTGGAAAAATCAAAAATTGAAAATATTTTTTCAATAGGATCTTTATACTTTTTGGGAACAGCAATTTCTGGACTTGTATTTTTAATTTTAATGAATATGGCAGGCGCCTTGCCAGAAGGTTTTGGTATAAAATTAATGTTTGTAAGCCTAGTTCTTCCAACTGCTGGAATAAATATTATTGTGGGATTATTTTTCGACAAGCTAATGAGTACTTATAATAAAAATTTTGTAAGAAGTATAGCTTAATAATGAATTTATATAGTCTAAAAGAGAATAAATAAAGAAGAGACTGTTGTAAAATTATGCTTATTAATAGTTTTGCAACAGCCTTTTTTTATTGGATAAAAAATTTTTTCATAAAAAAAATATAAATTACTATTTTATTTTTCGAAAATTAGTTTATAATATTAAGAATGAGCTTATATTAATTAGAAAGAAGGTTTGTCCTATGGATAAAATTATAAAATTAAATTCTGAATTAAGCGACTTTTTATGGGGCTATCCTATGATTGTCGTTTTACTTTTTGGAGGGATTGTTTTAATTTTCAAATCTGATTTTTGGGTTTTTAAGAATTTTTCTTATATTTTCAAAAATACTTTTGGAAGACTTGTTAAGGACTCAAAATCTGATGAAAATTCTATTTCTCCTTTTGAGGCAGTTTCGACTGCCCTTGCTGGAACTATTGGAGCTGGAAATATTGTAGGAGTTGCAACTGCAATTGGATTTGGTGGCCCTGGTGCAATTTTTTGGATGTGGCTTGCAAGTTTCATTTGTATGACAACAAAAATGGTTGAAGTTACCATGGCAGTTGCTACAAGAGTTTCAGATGATGATGGAAAATATATTGGCGGTCCAATGTATTATATTGAAAAGGGAGCTGGTTCAAAAATTTTGGCGAAAATTTTTTCTTTTTTCGCTTTTATTGCAATTATTGGAACTGGAGCTTTGGTTCAATCAAATTCTATTTCTGAATCTTTAAATGCTATGACAGGTTTAAATCTTCATATTGGTGGAATTTTGATTGTGATTTTTATGCTTTTAGTTGTTGTTGGAGGAATTAAAAGAATCGGAGCTTTTGCATCAAGAATTGTTCCTATTATGTCAGTTTTTTATATAATTGGTTGTATTTTGATTCTTATTTTTCAAATTGAAAATTTGATTCCAGCCTTTAAAGAAATTATTTTTAGAGCTTTTAGCACAAAATCTATTGCTGGAGGTGCGGCTGGATCTGGAATTTTGATGTCAATAAGGTGGGGACTTGCAAGAGGAATTTTTTCTAATGAAGCAGGTCTTGGTACGGCACCAATGGCTCATGCAACAAGCCACACCGACCATCCAGTTAGGCAAGGAATGTGGGGAGCAATAGAAGTTTTTATTTCTTCAATGATTATTTGTACAATGACGGCACTTGTAATTATTACAAGTGGAATGTATGAAGTAGAAGGACTTGAAGGAGCTGCTCTTACAGCTGCATCTTTTTCAAAATCACTTTTTTTGGGAAAATATATAGTTTCTCTAGCCCTTGTTTTATTTGCCTTCACTACGGCAGTTTCTTGGTGTTATTATGGACAAAGATGTGTAAAATATTTGACAGGCTCAACAAAGGCTTCTGAAATTTTTAAATATGCTTATATTGCTTTTTGTTATATAGGATCAATTGGTGGACTTAAATTTGCTTGGTCAGTTGCAGACACAGCCAATGCACTTATGGTTATTCCAAATATTATTGCCCTTATAATAATGAGTAAAACATTTAGAAAGATTTTAAATGATTTTGACAAGTACAAAAATTCAGAAAAAAAAGGAAATTACGCTTGGACTTATGATAACAAGTGGGAAAAATATTTTGAAAAATAAATTTTGATTAAAAAAAAAAGACTTTTGCAAAAAAAATGCAAAAGTCTTTTTATTTATTTAATTTTTCAAGCAAGAAATCTGGATCAATTCCATGAACCATACAGGCTTCATCTAAAGTTTCATATAAAGATGAAGGACAAGCAATACAACCCATTCCAATTGAAAGGAAAATATTTATTGATTCTGGTTTTGCTTGAATAATATCACCGATTAACATATCATGTGTAATTTCTACTTTATCTTTTTTTCTATCTACTAAAGCCATAAAACCCTCCTTATTTCTAAATCCTATTTTCTTTTCTAAGAACTCGTAATTCATATCTAAGCGGATTTTTCCCATATCTTTTACCGTTTTAGATTTTGCCATTTTTAGTAATTCATCTGTTGCCATAGTTACTTTGCTTTGCATTTGACTATATATTATTCCATTTTGCTTATATGTTGTAGTTCTTGCAGGTATAATTACTCCATTTATCTTTTTAGTTGGAATTATTTTTCCACTTAATCCTTTTTGATTCATTTTCATATGTGCAAGTTTTACATCTGCAGCTAACATTAACTTATTAATGGTATTAAAATAACCATTTTCTTTTTTGTTTTTAGCCCTTTTTCTAACTAAATCTTGAAGATTTTTTGTTTGTTGTAAGAAGAATACAGCTTTTGCTCCAATAAATCCATTTGTCATGATTATTGGTACATACACTAATCCTCCAATCATACTTGCAGCAAACATTGCTGAGCTTTTAAGTGTTCTTTTTAATTCTTCTATATCATTTTTAGATGCAATAAAAGAGTGTGTAAAATTTGTAATTGTATCTTTTGTTATATTGTTTCTAACTCTTTTAACTTTACCTGTTCTTGGATCATATACTTTAGTATACATTGAAAGTCTTTTCTTACCCGGGGCTATTTCATCAATTTTTTGTCCTTGCATAAATTGTTGCCAGTTACCTTGTAGTTTTTCCATCATACCTTTTTTAGTAGTATTAAGATATAATCTTCCGCTATTATCTTCAGATAACAATCCAGCTTGTTTTAATTTAGCTATCTCAATTGGTGTAAGTTCACTTGAATCAATATAATCTACAACTCCGCTTTCACCTAAATTTTGACTTAATTGATCAGCCATCTGAGCATTTATTGCTATATTTTCTAATTCGTTTCCGTTAATATTTCCATTTTCATTTTCTAATTCTGCATTATTTGGTTTATTTTCAGTAAGTGACCTATATTCTTTTAAGAATTCTCTTATTCTTCTTGAGCTATTATATCCTAGTGTTACGGCAACATCAGAGCCAAATAACCCCATTTTTACTAATTGATTACTTTCTAAAAGTCCATTATTTTTTCTGTTCTTTCTAAATTGCTTATATAATATTCCACTAGTTACTCCTGTTGCAAGCTCTGCAGGGTCACTATAGTCTAAAGTATTTCCTAATATACTTCTTCCAGGTGTGCTAATATTAAATATTCCTCTTAATACTCCTGAGAATTTTAACATATAATTCATGATAATTATTGCAAGAATTAGTCCTGTTAATGTATCTCCTACATTAAATGCAATTGACATGAATATCAAATATAATAGTGCATGTATTGTTTGTATAAACACTAGGTATGTTAGCTCTTTTACCCAGTTAACTCTTAAATCTGTCTTGCCTTTTAATACTTCTTGAAGCACTGAGTATGCCGGTAAAATAACTCCTGCAAGTGATATAACAAGTATTTGAACAAGTCTTTTTGTGTATATAAAAGCAAATCTGATTGAAAACCAAATCAAAACTCCATACATTACAAGTGCTGTAAGACCAACTACAGGTCTTACATCATATGCTCTTGTTCTAACCATAGTATAGATATTTCCTATTCCAGTTCCATCTTTATATGCGTTTTCTAATACTGATACAAAGTATGCATTTAGTTTTAGTATAAATAATGTAAATAGTGCTGTAAGCATAGTAAAAGCTATACCTCTTATCCATACAAAAAGTATTTCCTTATAATTTGCTTTTTCTCCTGGTAATGTTGAAAGTATTGCCTTTATTAATACTACAAGTCCTACTATAAATAGAAGGGCTACTGCAAATAGCATTGTTATATAATAAGCTGTAGCATAAGATGCTCTTATGATTCCTACTGGTGATTCTTTATATTTTTTCTCATCAAAAGTTTCATCATCTTTACTTTTTTCATCATCTTCAGCATCATCGTTATTTTCTTTTGCTTCTTTATCATTTTTATCATTCTTTTTTAAATCTTCTTTTTTATAACCTGTTCCTGTTCTTCCTTGTATATTTTTTATTGCATCTGAAGGTTTTATAAAAAAGTCTGCATTTAACGCTTCAATTCTTCCAAATATAATATTGTCTATTGTTAGAGCGCTGTCCGAGTTTACACTTGCTGTAAATCCTTCATCTTTGTTTTCATTTGCATTAGTTCCAAGCAATGATTCAAAGATATTTGTTACCCCTATTTCTACTAATGTTACTAATCCTATAAATGGTAATCTAATTCCAAGTAAAATTAAATTTAATATCCTACCTAAAAACTCCATGAATTTATGTAGAATTAATCCTAATCCTCCACCTGATGCTTTTATCTCAGATTTAGGAACTCCATCATAATAGAACTTAGATTTAGTATTTACTGCTCCATAGTTTATCTCGTCTACTGGATTCTTTTTTATACTTGAACTATTTCCTTTGAAATTTGGTGATCCTTTTATCCTATATACTTTTTCCCAAGTTTGACCACTACTATATCCTGAATTTACTCCAGGCATATGTGCTCCAAAAGAATATCCTCCACCTGCATAAAATTCCATATGTCCTGATTTCCAAAGTATATCCCATGGTTGAAGATCATTTACCGATACTTCCTCGAATCTATTATCTGATGCTGTAGTACGTGTAGACATACCATTTGGTTCTGTTCCTAAATATTTTGCAGTCATTCTATCTACAAATGAAGAGCAATCATAATGTGTTGTCATTCTTAAATGACTATCCTGACTGTATGGTTTTCCAGCTTCACCTAAAACATAGTCTACCCATTCTTGAGGCATAGATCCTGCTCCACCTTTTTCACCAGGTCCATTTTCTACAGTAAATGCAAAAGCAGGTACACTTAAACTAGAAAGAATTATTGTAATTAATATTATAATTACTATAGTTTTTTTACTTATTTGCTTTATATTTTCATAAATCTTATCCACAATAATTCCTCCTTTTGTGTATTACATCTTTTCTTTTTCTGCAATTGTATTTAATTTTTTCTCATTTTCATTTTTTGTTTTTTAACTTTTACATTTAAAATCAAAAATTATATTTCTTTTATTTGTTAATAATTTAATATTTGTCCATTATTATATACAATTTCACCTTTTATAACATTTTCTATGCTACTAATATTTCCTTGTATTTTTGTAAGCAATATTCTTTCTTTTGTCTTTGGATCTAATTTGTATATTCCATTATTTGAAATCCCATAATATATATAGTGATCATTTAAGTATATTGCATCAGCTGATGCAGAGTCATTTAAATTATATGGTTCGATGCTTTTATCTTCTAATGGTAAAACTACACAATTTGTATATTTTACAGATTGTCCTCCTACTTTGCTTGCTGATACAGTAAAATATTTATCATCTTGGTTCAATGGTGTGTCATATAATATATTTTTCTTAGAAAATATATTTCTAGCTTCTTTTCTTACTAAATTGTCATCAATAATATTTATTATATTATTGTTATTTGTTTTATCTATTAAATTATAATATTCATTTTTACTTTCATTATTATTATATATATTTATTCCTTTTTTCCCTGGATAATCACCGCCTGCAACTAGTATTTCAAATCCTAAAGTTGGGTAACTTAAATTTAAAAAATCAGAATTGTATTCATATGTGCTATATGACTTATATTTATCTGTTATCATTGGAACATATTTTGCAAAATTCCTTGTAATTGAAAGTTCTTTTACTATTTCAATTAAGTTTTTTTGATCTTTAACTATTTTAGGAAATAGTATAGCTTCTTTTTGAGCATATCCAAATGTTATATAATAATTTTCTGTTTCTATAGTAATAGCTTCTCCACCATTTTTTTCTATATTTCTTTTTCCAAGTTTCATTATTATATCGTCATAACTATCTGTAGTTCTTATTCCATTTATTATTTCATCTTGATAATTTTGTGTAAAAACTAAATATACAATATTACCAAAAGATTTTTTAAATCTTATACCTTTTCCTTGATATACTTCTTCATCCAAAAATTTCGCATTAGGTTCTCCTAAAATATTTGTTATATCATAGCCAGGGTCTTTTCCTATATTTTTAACTATTATACTATTTTCAACTATATTATTTTCTTTAATTATTTTACCTAAATAATAATTTTTATCTTCTCTTATTTCATTATTTTCTGTTGATGATGGTGGTGTAGAGTATTCTGGAGTTGCTTTCTCAGATTCTTTTTTACTTTTTAAAAGGTATGGACTTAAAAATATAATTATTAATAGAACAATTGCTATGATTAATATTATTGTATTTCTTTGTTTTTCTTCTATTTTGCTTATTCTATTATTTTTCATTTTATCCTCCTTTTTATCTTTACATTAAATTGTTTATGAAACCTATGTTTGTTTCTGTACTTGATCTTACAGTTGTTAAGTCTCTTACTCCAAATATTGCTTTTACACTTTTTTCAATACGTCCATATAGCGTTAATATAATAAGACCTGTTATTGGTTGTAAGTTTACAATTGATGATAATAGTATCATAAATACTATATACATCATTGCATAAATTACACCTAGTAATAGTAGTGATGTAACTTTATCTAATGCATATGTTGTTGCGATTACTGGTGAAATTAAAACTAAAAATCCTAATGTATAAAACCTATTTATATATAGAAATAAAAATCTAATTTGTATTAATACTAACCAATAGTATGAAATTATACATAATACATATTTTATTCCATACCTTCCAACAGAATTAGAAGGTGAAAGTGCATTTATATATATTTTATTTTCAAAATTCATTGCTCCATTTTTAATAAGTGTAAGTCTAATATTACTTAATATACCTATGAAAAGATCAGATATATACATTGCTGCAGCTAGTGCAAATGGTAATAATAACATTATTACCATACTTTTTATTAGGTTAGTCATTAGTTGTTTTGATTTATCTAAACTTTTTGAGCCCATTTCTGTAACAGACTGATATATTAGATATATTGTAGCCATTATAAATAGTATAAGTGAAATAGAAAGTGCAAACATTCTTACTACTGCATACCACTTTGCTACACCCTTTTTATATGCATCATTTGTTTTTACAGTTGCATCTTCTGCATTGTTTTTTGATGTTCTAAACACATTTGTATCTAATATTTTTATATCATTAAAAAATAATTTATCTACTGTAAATAAGTTATATACGGGTAAATTAATTTTATCTAAAAAAGTTTCATTTTCTTTTTGAATCTTAGATGGCATTTTTGATTTTCCAGTTTCATATGCTTCTTGAAGATCCTTATTTGGTTCTACTAAATAAAGAGAACTCATAATTGCAGTTCCTGCTAAGAATATTGGTGCAGATTTTAAAAGATATCCTGATAAGAATATTCCAGCTGTTTTGCTTAAAAATCCCGGGTCTTCTCCTCTAACTTCTTTAGATGCTTCTTCAAATCTTGAATCCCCATTGCCCATAATATCATTTACTTGTTCTCTATTTGGCAATGTATTATCATCCGGCTTATAAAGAGGATTATCTCTATTATCTACTTGTGCTTTTTCATCTTGATTTTTTCTTATTTTTTCGTAATCTTCTTTATCTTTTAATTCTTTTTGTTCTGCATTAGTAGTTTCTTCAGGATTTACAGTAGCCAATTTAATTTCTCTTACTTTAGCATAGCTATAGCCAGAAAATATTAAATTAAATATCATTACAATCAATAATATAGTAGCTATTTTTTTTGCTATGCTTTTTTTCATAATCCCTTCCTATTTTAGTTTTATTTTGTTTTTTTATTCTATTTTTTTATTTTAATTTTTACTTATCTTTTTCCATTAAACTTTTTAGCATTTAATCTTTGTACTTGTGTATTTAAGTTTGTATCAACGAATTCAAATTCTTTTGATGTCGGTCTAATCTCTATTATTGCAGTATCTTCTGCTATTTTAAGTAGTCCTTGTCCTACTGTTGCTATTGTTAAAAATGATGCCTCTCCCTGACTTAGTTTAAATGTGTCTTTTATATATTCTATTTCAGATGCGTCTTGTCCCAAAAATAGTTTTGTATCAGCAGATGTTATAACTGCTTGAACTGCAGACATTTCGTAAAAATCTTGGAATCTCTGTGAAATTAACGCAAGTGAAACATTTCTTTTTCTGGCTCTTCTTGCCATTGTATTTAAGAAATCTACAGCTTCAGGATATGGAAGTAACATCCATGCCTCGTCGACTATAACTCTTTTCTTTTTCGCTTTTCTCTTATCCTCGCTATTTCTTTTAACATATTTTTCCCAAACCCAAGAAAGTAGTATCTGTTGTGCAAGTGGTCTTGCAAATCTTTCTTCTAGTTGTGAAATATCTAAATTAATAAATGGTACATCGTCATATAAGTCAAATGTAGATTGTCCATCAAAGTATGCAAGCTGTCCTCCAAACTCTCTTATATATTGTTTCATAACTTTAAGTAGATAATTATAATTATCTTTAAAATCCTTATTTTCAGCCATTTGAGCATGCTCTTGAAGTGCTCTATACCAGCTTCCTATTGTTGGCATTTTTTTCTTTTTATGTGTAATTATATCTTCATATATACTAGATGGATTTGTTGTTATTCCAACTCTTTCATATTCTGAAGCAACTACTTCTGATATAATCTGTTTTGTTACCTCATCTACATTTTTATTTCTTGTACTTCCTCTTGCCATAGTAAGTAATGACTGTGTAACGTCTTCAACCTTACTTTGTACATTTAAAACAAGTTTTTCTTTTCCTGTTATTTCATCTTGTGTTATTTCTGGCTCTAAATCAAATATATTTATTATAGTTTTTGATGTAGGACTTATTACAACATTTACTCCACCTAATGTTTCAGCTATTCCTCCATATTCCCCTTCAACATCTAATGCAAGTGATTCAATTCCTTGAAGCACATATGATCTTGCAGTTATAACCTTAACTGTAACACCTTTACCAGCACCAGACTTACCAAAAATAACCATATTATAATTTGTAAGTTCTCTACTAAAATTATCATAAAGTATTGGTAATCCTGATTGTGCATTGAAACCTAAAGGTATTCCAGAGTCATGTCCTATTTCAGAAGTTACAAATGGAAAAACAGTTCCCATAGAATTTCTATCAAATGTGAACTCTTTTTTTATCTTATTTTCATTATATGGCATATTAGAAATGAAGCCTTCGTCTTGAAGTGCCCATGCTGGTCTAACACCTAAAAGTGTTCTACCCATTTCTGATCCTAACTTTTCAGTATCTCTATCTAATTCCTCCAATGTATAATTAAACAATGTTGTAATTATAGATGCTTGAAAAACACTATTATATCCTGCTTCAATTTCGTCTCTTAATTGTTCCATTTCTGCTTTTTTGTTTGTAAGTGTTCTCGCTCTATTTACATTTCCTCTGTTTGTTTCAACTATTATTTCTGACTGTATTTCATTTATTTCCCTATTTAAATCTGTTTGTGATTTTCCAACAGGTATTGATCTTATGAATACCGAAGTATTTGCATCTCCAAAATCGTACATATCTCTTAATAGCTCAGGAAAAATTGCAGTTCTTGGAAGAGTATTTGCAATCATAGTTCTTGCATACTTTGTCTTATTTGAAATTATTTCTATATGATTTGTATATGATGCATCTATACCTGAAGGTGCAATCAAATCTTTTATTGTTGTTGCGTTTTTTCCAAATACAGTTTGCTCTTTTTCTTCTATTGTTTCTTCTACCACTTGGTCTTTTTTATTTTTTAATAATTTTTCAAACATACTTTTTCCTTTATCTTATTTTAATATTTTAATTATCTTCTATATCTTTTAATTCTTGTGAAAATTCTTGTTCCATAAATGTTTCACTTTGAAGTTTGTGTTTTTCTTCTTCAGATATTTCTAAATCATCTCTTATTCCATTATTATTTTTATCATTTTTTAGTCTCTCGTCTTCTAATTTCTGCTTTTCTACTTCTCTACTATCTTCTAATTGTTTTTGTAATTCTGGATTTTTTTCTAATTCTTTTTTTACATCTTTATCTTGTTCAATATTTGCATTTTCTACTATTTTTTTAGCTTTTTCATATGTTTCTGGTATTAATACATCTTTTTTATCATCTATTAATTTACTTGCTTTTTGTTTTATTTGATCTGGCTTTTTAAGTTTCATATTAAGTATTTCTTTCTTTCTTTCTCTATCTGCTCTAATAATACTTGAAGTTGCAAGGTCTAATGCTGCTTTGCTTATATTCTTCTTAATTAATTTCTTTTGCTTTTCAATATAATCTTCAGATTTAGTATATAATATTTCTTCATAATCAGTATTAAAGAATGTTTTTAGATTAATATTCTCCATCTCATCTCTATTAAATGCATTAAATAATAATTCTATTAATTCTTCTGAATTTAATAGTTTTGATGAAACTCTTGAAGCTTGAAGTGCACTACTTAAGTTATTACATCTAGTAACAAGTTCTGTAAACACAAGTTGTTCTTTCTCTTCTTGTGTATAGTCATTTACTTTTTGTCCAAGTTCATCTATTAAATATGATACAACTACATAAGTTTTTTGTTGCAAAACATTCTTTTTTTGACTTAATTGTTCTGTATATTGAATAGAATCTACTGCATAATCGTATAAGTTTTCTCTTCTGCTTTTTTCATATCTTAGCATTTCTGCTCTTTTTCTATCACCTAATTTTTCTGCTTTTACTATTTCTTCTTCAGCTTTTTCTATATCATTACCGAAATCTTTTATTCTTTGATGATAATTATCTAATACGTCTTCAAAATTTACTCTTCTTGTTTGAACATATAATTGAACTGGAAATCTTAATGCATTTAAAAATTGTAAAAACCCTTCTTCAATTCCTAATTTTTCATTTTCAGATCTCAAATCAAAGTTTACTCCACTACACTCTAAAACCATTACATATTCAGTTCCATTATTTCTAATTATCATTCCATCTCTAACTGTATCAAATCCTAAAAAATCAATTATGCTTTCCCTTTTTAATACACCATGAAATCTACCATAGTCTTTTCTATTATTTGCTTCTTCCTTTTCTTTAGCCATATCATCTAACTTAGCAAAATCGTCTTCTACTTCTTTTTTGCTTAGTATAAACTTTTTATATGCATAAAGTGCAATTTGTATTAATGTAAGTATTACAATAAATAATATTATAATTTGTATTGTTGCATCCATTTATACTCCTTCGTCGATCACTTTAAGTGATCTTCTTGATTTATATTTTATATATGTAACTATTACTTGATGTAGGTATAACCCTTGTACGTCTTTTGTAGCCGGTATAAAGCTTATTGGCCTTATTGGTACAGTTCCCATTAAAAATCCAAATGCACCTATAAGCCCTATTATTATATACATTAAGGTTCTTGATGGTATAATAATTTTTACTATAGCCCCAATAATAAAGCCAAGTACTAAAAATACTAATGTATACAATAATGATCTAATTGAAAATATAGAAAAAAGTCGAGTTTCACTTTTCTTTTCTCTTGGTATTTCATGTTTTGTCATTCTATCCTCCTACTTATTGCTGTAATTTTTCAAGCACTGATACAACCATTGCCCAAATTGGATATGCTAATGCAAATATTCCAACTGCTACTGCAAATGCAGTAAGTGATTCTTTAAGCTCTGCCGTTTTCTTGGTATCACCTGTTGCTCCTGCAGATGCAAATTTAATACCTAAATATATTGCTCCACCTACTGCAACTGCCATACCAATTGATATAAGAACATCTCCTAATGGTTTTATTTGCCTTGCAAATGATTCTCCAATTACTCCAGGATTTACTCCATCGCTTCCTTGTTTACCCCTATTTAAAAATTCAGATGCACCATTAAATACATTTGAGATACTAAAACTTTCATTTTCGGCATATACATTGCTATTTAATACTACTAAATTAATAAATAAAAGTGTTAAAATCAATAAAATTGTTCTATTTATTATTTTCTTTCTTTTTATTGTTATCATCTTTTTCATATATCTTTCCTGTTTAATTTTTTAGTTTTATTATTAATTAATTATTATAGAATTTTTATTTCATATATTTTTCATTATGTTTTGCTAATATACATACTTTTATAGTTAATAATTTAATTTTAATAAACAAATTCTATAAAATTTACATTTATATATTATACATTATATGTTTCTATAAAAATTAATTCAATTTTGTGACAATATCTTTAAAATAAAATATATAATTAATAACATTTATAATTTTTTAACTGTATCATACTTTTTTATTTTCTACATATTTTGTTTTTCATTTTTACTTTCTTTTATTTTAAAGAGTAATATATAATAATAACATATTTTTCATATATTACAATATCTATAATTATATTTTTTACGATTTTTTGTTACATTTATAATTATTTAAATATGCATATTTGACTAAATTACTTTTTATAAATATAATATCTATATGTAGGAAACTACACAATATATATTGTGTAATCTATAAGATTAACACAGAATTGAAATTTCAAGGAGGAATCATGAAAAAAACTACAAAAAAATCATTAGCTAAAATAGCTATGATGTTAGTAACATTAGCAATGGTATTTGGTATAAGATCATTTGCAGGTGATTTAAGGTTTACACCAAAAACACCTAGTGATCCTAGAGCTAAAAACATAGCAAATACTATAATAGGATTAATCCAATTTATAGGTGTTGCAATTGCTTTAGGTATGTTAATAATAATTGGTATTAAATATATTACTGCAGAACCATCAGAAAAAGCAAATATAAAAGACCAATCACTAGTATACCTATTTGGTGCAATACTAATTTTTGCAGCAACTGGAATATTAGAAGCAGTAAAAGGTTTAGTAAAAAATCTAGAGACTGCACAGTAATTAATACTATTTTAATTTTTAAAAAATTATTTAATATTAAAAAAAGATATATGAAAACATATATCTTTTTTTATATAGATTATATTGATATATTGCTTTTTGCTCTTCTTGCATGTTATAATATATATATGATATATGACATAGTATAATAATATGGAGGATACAATGAATAAAAAGAAAAGAAAACTAATTATAATAACTACTTTAGTTTTAGCCTTAACATTTGCTTTTGCAATTTTTACAAATTCATATGCAACTACTGAAGCACCAAATACTGCAACTGCAATTGATGTTAACTCATTACAACCTAGTTTTAATAAAAATTCATCATCAAGTAAAACAATAATTAATTTAACAAGAAAAATTTTAGAAATTTTACAAGTTTTAGGTATAGCTATAGGACTAGTAATGTTAGTTATTATAGGTATTAAATATATTACAAGTGCAGGAAATAAAGATGAAGGACCTGAGATTAAAGATGTAATTAAAAAATATATTTTTGGAGCATTCCTAATATTTGGAGCAACTGGTATTCTAACTGTAATACAACAAATAGTTGCACAATTTGATACAGCCATAAATTAATATAACAGGAGATTATTATGAACTTAACAAAAGAAAAAAAGAAATTAACTCTTAAATATATAATAATTGTATTAATTGTAGCATTTTTTATTAATACATTTTCAAAATCATATGCATTTGGTGGCATTGTAGGCGCTATGAAGCCAACACCATCTAATGATCAAAAAATTACTACAATTGGTAATGAAATACTAGGAATTATACAATTTATTGGTGTTGCAGTATTATTAGGTTCATTAATAACATTAGGTATAGTTTCTATAACTAATATAAATAGTAAAAAATTAGCAGATTTAAAAGATGGATTAGTTTTAATAATAGTAGGAGCAGCATTAATACTAGCTCCTGTAACTATTGTTAATGTAATATACTCTTCTGCAAAATCAGGAGTAAATTAATAAAAATTAAAATAAATAGAAAATATAATATAATATAAATAATAATAATAATATAATAAAAAACGAGTAATTAACTTCTACTCGTTTTTTATACTATTTTTATAGTATATATATCTAATTATAATTCTTCATATAATTTTTTAAAGAATTCTCCCCTTTGCTCATAACCTTTAAATTCATCAAAACTTGCACATCCTGGTGATAGTAATATTGTATCACCTTCTTTTGCATCAGAAACCGCCTTATTAAATGCATCTTGCATATTAGTAGCTAAAATTATTTTTGCGTTGTATTTTTTTAGAGATGCAATAATATCTTCTTTACATTCACCATATACTATTGATTCTTTTACATTACTTTCTAATATAGTTTTTGCTAAAATATCAAATGATACTTTCTTATCACTACCACCTAGCAATACTATTGTTGGTCTATTCATTGCTTTTACGCCAATTACTGCTGCATCAGGATTTGTAGCTTTTGAATCATTGTAATATTTAACTCCATTTTTTTCGCCAATATATTCAATTCTATGTTCCACACCATAAAAGTTTGATACTGAATCTTCTATATTTTCTATTGTAATTCCATAATAGTAAGAAGCTATACTAGCAACCATAATATTTTCAACATTGTGCTTTCCTGGTACATGTATATTTTCTTTACTTACAAGTTTAATATCTTTTAAATCAAGTTCATCATCAAAAAGTAATATATTACCATCGCTTTCATAAGTATACCTTTTTATCATATATTTACTTGCATAATTACTCTTAA
Source organism: uncultured Eubacteriales bacterium (assembly GCA_963513115.1). GTDB lineage: Bacteria > Bacillota > Clostridia > TANB77 > CAG-508 > JABCPO02. The sequence continues at coordinate 14,779 of CAUPPN010000005.1, forward strand.
ATTCTTTTATTGCCTTTTCATCAGAAAAATCAGTATGGCTTAAAATGTAATCATACATTTTTTTAGATGTTTCTTCTATCTTAGCTTCAATTTCTTCCTTATTTAACTTAGCACTAAACCAAATAATTCTTAAATCAGGAGATATATAATTATTGGTTACATAATCTATTATGTATTCATCTGCTATATTAAGTATTATGTAATCCCCTTCTGATTGATTTTTACATATATTGAATTTTGCATTAACATAATTTTTCATTGTTTTGTGCCTATTTAAATGATCTTCAGTTATATTAAGTACTGCAGATATTTTAGGTCTGAAATCTTTTATTGTTTCTAATTGGAAACTGCTTAATTCAAGTGCAACTACATCTTCATTTTCTAATTTATCAGCAACTGCTGTGAATGGCTCTCCTATATTACCTAACGTATATTCTTTACCTTTTTCATTATGTTTACATATATTCCCCAAAATTTGTGTTGTAGTTGTTTTACCATTTGTTCCTGTTATACCAAGTATTGTACCTTTAGAATATCTATATGCAAATTCTATTTCTCCTATAACTTCAACACCATTTTCTTTAGCTTTTAATACAATATCTGTATCTAATGGTACTCCAGGGCTCAATACTACAACATTAATTTCTTCCCATGATATTTCATCAGGATTACTATATGTTTTGTCTACATAATTTTTATCAACTACAACATCCTTGTTGTTATCAAATATATAAGTTGTTCCACTTTGTCTTTTTACTAACTCTGATATTTTCTTACCACTTATTCCATAACCTACAGTAAGAACTATCTTATCTTTAAGATATCCATATTGACTACAATTAGAGTTCTTGTCGTTTTTTTTACTTTGATTATTTTTATTACTCATTTCTAATCCTTTCTAATCAAATATATCATTTCCCCATTTATCTATATAATATTTTCTGTTTTTAATTTTTTCTGGCATATATTGTTGTTCTACTTTGCCATCTTTATATTGATGCGGGTACTTATATCCTTCCCCATATCCTATTTGTTTTGTACCAGATGTTGTTGCATTTCTTAAATGATATGGTACTTCACCTGTATCTATATTTTTTATATCACTTATTGCACTATTTATTGCTGTATATGCAGTATTTGATTTCTTGCTTAATGCTAAATATATTATTACTTCAGCAAGGATTATTCTAGCTTCTGGCATTCCAACCATTTTAACTGCATTCATTCCGCTGACTGCCACATTTAATGCATTTGGATTTGCAAGTCCTATATCTTCACTTGCAGATATTATTAATCTACGTGCAATAAAAGAAACATCTTCTCCACCTTCTAATAATTTTGCTAAATAATGTATTGCAGCATCCGGGTCACTTCCTCTTATGCTTTTAATCATGGCTGATGCAACATCATAATGTTCATCTGCTTTCTTATCAAAAAATTGCTTCCTTTCAGGGAATATTTCACTTACATTTTTTCTAGTCACGCAAATATATCCGTCATTTGATATGTCCGATGATTCAATTGCAATTTCTAGACTATTTAATGCACTTCGTATGTCACCATTAGATAGTATTGCTATTTTTTCTAAAACTCCGTCTTCTATTTTCAAATCATATTCCTTATATCCTTTTTCACTTTCAATTGCTCTTTTAAGCACTTTTATTATATCATCTGTATTTAACGTATTTAATTTAAATACCATTGATCTTGATATAAGGGCCTTGTTTATTTCAAAGTATGGATTTTCTGTTGTTGAACCAATTAAAATTATGTCACCTTTTTCAACAAAAGGTAATAATACATCTTGTTGTGCCTTGTTAAATCTATGTATCTCATCTATGAAAACTATGCTAACCCCTTTTGGATTTAATAACATATTTTCATTATCTTCTATAACTCTTTTTACATCAGCAATTCCTGATGTTACTGCATTTAATTTAACAAATTTATAATTAGTTGTTTTTGCTATAACTTCTGCTATTGTTGTTTTACCACACCCAGGTGGTCCCCATAAAATTATTGATGTTATTTTATCAGATTTAATAAGCTTATATAATGGTTTATCCTTTCCAATTATATGATCTTGCCCAACAATATCTTCAATTTTTTCTGGCCTCATCCTATATGCTAACGGTTCTTTTCTCATTTACTTTTCCTATAATTTTTAATTAATTTGCCTTTTTAACTTCTATGCTTTCTATCACAACATCTTCTACAGGTTTATCATTTGATTGATCTGTTTTAACTTTTGCTATCTTATCTACAACATCCATTCCTTCATATACTTGTCCAAATACAGTGTATTGCATAAATAATGATTGTACTCCACCAAATTTTGAATATGCTTCAACTAATGATTTTGATACATTTTTCACTTTCATTTCACTTACAACATTTTGATTTGGATTAGCTTGTGTAATAAAAAATTGTGACCCAAGGCTCTTTTTTACTCCAGCTACACTAGCCATGGCTAAAGTTCCTCTAAAAGGAAATCTTTTGATATTTACTTCTGGTTCAAAAGGTTCATTCCAAATGCTTTTTCCACCTGTTCCATTTCCAGTTGGATCACCACCTTGTATCATAAATTCTTCAATAACTCTATGGAAAGTTAATCCATTATAATATCCATTTTTAGCATGTGTCAAAAAATTTTCTACAGCTTTAGGTGCTTCATCTTTAAAAAATTTTATTTTAATATCTCCAAAGTTTTTAACATGCATTATTGCTATATCTTCTCCTTTAGCAGGTTGTTCTAATTGTTTTTTAGCAATTTCCATATAATCTATATCTTCTATAGTTCCTTCATTTTTATTTTTTTCTTTTGATACAGGCTCGCTAACTTGATTTTCAGTCTTCTTATCTTCTTCATTTAATGCCTTCTGTTTTTTATCTGTAGTTTTGTATTGTGCATACATTACTGCAACTATAATTATTATGATTACAATAGTTACACATATACCAACTATTTTATTTTCTTTACTTTCTTTCATTTTCCCTCCATTAATCTGACAAATATAATCTATTTTTGTTAAATCCAAAAAAGCTTTTTATTTTTGTAAAAACACGTTTAAAGAAACTTTCTTTTTTTCTAACTTTTAAACTTTGTATTTCATTATTAATATACTCTGTTTGCTTTCTTCTATCTTCCATGAATGTTTCTTCTTGAACTCTATATGTTTTTTTAAGTCTTTTTATCGTTTTCTTATCACACCAAGATGTTTTTAAAATAATTGATAAAATAACTATTGATTCATACATTAAATTTTGCTCTTGAAGAGGCTTATTTAAATTAACCTGAAAATAATGTGTTTCATCCTTAAAATTATTCATAAACCAAATAAAGTTTTTAGGTACTTTTGTTACAAGTATAGGATCAGTATACTCAAGTACAACAGAGACTTCCTGAAGTGCTTTGTATAACTCTTGCTGATTTTCCATAGCTCCCCTTTCTTAGTTAATAATTTTTAATGCATCTTTTATTAGTTCTTCTGTACTTTTTGATGTATCTAATTCTTCTACTATTTTTGATATATCATAATTTGTATATCCTAAAACTAGTAATGCTTCTGTTACATCATTTATCTTTAACTTTTCTTCCATATTAGTTTTAGTTTTTATATTGGTATTTTCTAAACTAATTATTTCTTTTGTATCTATCTTATCTTTTATTTCCAAGATTATCCTTTGTGCAGTTTTTTTGCCTATACCTGGTAATTTTGACAATTCTTTTACATCTTCTGTAACAACAGATGTTGCAAGTTCTTGTGCTGTTGTATTTGAAAGTATACCTATTGCGGTTTTTGCTCCTATTTTACTTACTGAAATCAGTTTTTCAAACATTTTTTTATCTTGTGTATTTGAAAATCCAAATAATGATATATTATCTTCACTTACATTGTAATATGTATAAATTTTTGATTTTTTACCAATTTCTAAATCTACTATATTACTATATGGCATAAATATTTGATACCCTATATTATTATTTTCTATGATTATATTATTGTCATTTTTTTCTATTATATTTCCTATTATATATGCATACATGTTTAATTCCTTTTTCTTTATTATATAGTTTATTTTTTAACTTTTCAACATAAAAAAACTAAAACAGCAAATACATATCTTATAAATATTTAAGCTATTTTAGTTTTTCTTTTTAATTTTTTATTTTTATTTT
>CAUPPN010000006.1:0-17859 GCA_963513115.1 uncultured Eubacteriales bacterium
TACTTCTATTACTTCTCCATCTGCTTCAATTACTTCTTCTTTTGCCAATTTTTTCTCCTATTATTTTTAATTATTAGTATCTTAATTATACTTTAATACCAATAATTATTATAGCATTAATATGCTATATTGTCAAAATTTCTGGTTCTCCATCTGTTATTACAATAGTGTTTTCATAATGTGCTGCAAGTTTACCATCTGCAGTTCTTACAGTCCATCCATCTGGATCATCATCTAATATATCTCTACTACCTTCAACTACCATAGGTTCAATTGCAAGTGTCATTCCTTTTTTAAGTCTAGGTCCTTTTCCTGCTTTTCCATAATTTGGTATTCCAGGTTCTTCATGCATTTCTGATCCAATACCATGTCCTTGATATTCATGTATAACATCAAATCCATTTTCTTTAACAAATTTTTCTATTGCATTTGATATGTCACCAATTCTTGCCCCTTCTTTTGCTACTTTCATAGCTTGGAAGAAGGATTTTTTAGTAACTTTAATTAATTTTTCAGCGTTTTTAGATATTTTACCTACTGCATATGTTCTTGCAGCATCTGCACAATATCCATCTTTTTCAATAACTAAATCTATAGATACAATATCACCTTCTTTAAGTATTCTATTTCCTGGTACACCATGAATTATTTCATCATTTACAGAAATACATGCATGTCCTGGAAATGGATCTAATCCTACCGGACTTGGATACATATATTCGCATGATATTGCCCCATGTTTTTCAATTATATTATTTATTACTTTGTCTAATTGTTTAGTTGTTATGCCTGGTTTTATTGCTTTTGCAAGTTCATCATGAATTTCTTTCATAATTTTACCAGCTTTTCGCATAAGCTCTATTTCTCTTTCAGATTTTATACTAATCATAAAAATCCTTTCTAAATTTCAACTATTTAAAATATATATTCAAAATATATAATTATTGTTTTTCAATAAACCAAATTATTTCTTTTAAAACTTCTTTTTCATTCTTTTTAACTTGTTCTGTAACTAATACTTTAAATAATTTTCCTGTCCTTTCATAGTAACCTAGAAGTGGATATGATTTTTCTTTATATTCTTTTAATCTTTTTCTTATCTTTTCTTCAGTGTCATCACTTCTTTTTACTAACTTTGTATCACATACATCACATATACCTTCTGATATAGGTGGTGCTGTAACTTCATTATATATTGCTTTACAATTTGGACATACTAATCTATTTGTTATTCTTTTAACAATTTCATCTTCTGGTGTTTCTAAGTTTATTACAGCTGTTATTGGCATTTTATTCTTTTTTAAAATTTTACCTAATGCATCAGCTTGTGATACTGTTCTTGGATAACCATCTAGTATGAATCCTTTTTTTGCATCATCAGATTTAATAACTTTCTCTAATAATTCTGTGATTTTTTCATCTGGTATAAGAAGACCTTTATCCATGTAATCTTTAATTTCTTTAGCATCTTCTCCACCTTTTTCCACTACATCTCTTAATAAATCTCCAGTTGAAATGTGTGGTATTTGATAATATTTTGAAAGTAACTTACTTTGTGTACCTTTACCTGTTCCTGGAGCACCTAACATTATTATTACCATATTTTCCCCTTTTTCCTAAAAATGATTAAGCTAAGTAACATGAGTTACTTAACTTAACTTTTTAGCTTATTCTAAAAATCCTTTGTATCTTTTCATTTTCATCATAGCCTCTAATTGACTTACTGACTCTAATGCAACACCTACTACTATAAGTATTGATGTTCCTCCTAATGCAATATTAGTTTTAGTAAATACATTAATTATCATAGGTAATACTGCTATTGCACATAAGCATATTGCTCCAAATCCTGTTAATTTAACTATAACATTATTTAGATATTCATATGTACTTTTACCTGTTCTAATTCCTGGTATGTATCCACCACTTTGTCTTATATTTGATTCAATTTCAACTGGGTTATACATTGCAAATGTATAGAAATATGCAAATGCAATTATTAGTATCATGAATATTAAAGCATGTGCTAATAAATATCCACCTGCTACATTACTAATTGTTGGAGCAACAGATATATTATATAATCCATTTATAAACTTATGTGCTGGATCTCCAATTTTGCTTGAAGCAAATATTTGTATTAACATTGCTGGGAATGTCATAAATGATGATGCAAATATTACTGGCATAACACCTGACATTACTAATTTTATAGGAATGTAAGTGTTTTGACCACCATACATTTTTCTTCCAACAACTTTTCTTGAATATTGTATTGGTATTTTTCTTTCAGCTGTATGAACATAAACAACTGCTGCTATTACTAAAATTGCAAACATCAATATAGCTATAACACCAATTAATGCTCCTACTTTTAGTTCTCCTGCAACAACTACTTTTGATGTTAAGTTAATTAATGCAGCTGGTAATGATGCAATAATACCTGCAAATATAAGCATTGATATTCCATTACCTACACCCTTAGATGTTATTTTGTATCCTACCCATGTTAGTAGCATTGTACCTGTAACAAAAGTAAGTATTACAGTTATTGCAGTTAATGTTCCTGGATTTTCAAATAGTCCTTGCTTGCTATATGCAAGATATAGTCCTGTACTTTGAAGTGTTGCAAGAACTAGTGTAACTATTTTAGTTATTTTAGAAAGTTTATCTCTACCTTGTTGTCCACCTTCTTTTGCCATCATCTCAATTGATGGTACTATTATTCCAAGTAATTGAACAATAATTGATGCAGAGATATATGGGCTTATTGAAAGTGCAAATATTGAAAGTCTTGTAAATGCACCTCCAGTTATAAGGTTTATAAGTCCTAAAACTCCTTCTTGTTGTCCTTGCATAACAGTTTTTAACTTTGCAAAATCAACAAGTGGAACAGTTATATGTGTTCCTAATCTAAATATTACTATAAGTAATACTGTGAAAAATAATCTTTTTCTGATTTCTGGTATTTTCCAGGCTTTTGATATAGTACTAAACAATTAAATCACCTCTATCTTTCCGCCAGCTTTTTCTATTAATTCAGCTGCTTTTTTTGTAAATCTTTTGGCTTTAACGTTTAATTTCTTTTCTAAAGTTCCTGTTGCTAAGATTACTATACCATCTTTTTCATTTGATATAATTCCGTCTCTTATTAAACTTTTAGCATCTACTTCTTCAGTAGTTGAGTTATTAAGCATTGTTAGTGTTACTTCTTGATAGTCTCTAGAATTAACATTTTTAAAACCTCTTTTTGGTAATCTTCTAAACATTGGTGTTTGACCACCTTCAAATCCTCTTCTAACTCCTCCGCCAGATCTAGCGTTTTGACCTTTATGTCCTTTTCCAGAAGTTTTTCCTACTCCTGAACCTATTCCACGGCCAACTCTTTTTCTGTCTGGTCTAGAAACAGCTGGTTTTAGATTTCCTAATTCCATCTTGACCTCCTTCTTTATGCTATTATTTGTGATAAGTAATTTTAAGTATATTAAACGTATACCATATACATATAATATAATCTTAAATATACATAAACAAATATATCATTCTATTTTTATTATATTGTATTATTTAAAATACATTATTATTTTTTTTAATTTCTTTAAAATTAACTTTTAAATTTTAATATTATTATTATCATTATTTATCTTTTATTTAAATATTGTTTAACTATTATAATATTTCATCAACTTGCTTATTTCTCTTTTTTGCAACTGATTCAACTGTTTGCATATTAGTTAAACCATTAAGTGTAGCCATTGCTACGTTTCCTGGGTTGTTAGTACCTATTATTTTAGATTTAGCATCTTGGTATCCTGCAAGTTCAAGTACAGCTCTTGCTGCTCCACCTGCGATTACTCCAGTACCTTCTGTAGCCCTTTTTATTACAACTTTTGCTGCTCCAGATCTACCGATTATGTCATGTGGTACAGATGTTTCTACTATTGGAACTTCCACTAAATTCTTTTTAGCATTATCTATTGCTTTTTTAATAGCATCTGGAACTTCTTTTGCTTTTCCAGTACCAATTCCAACTTTTCCATTTTCATTTCCAACAACTACTACTGCTGAAAATCTGAAATTTCTACCACCTTTAACAACTTTTGCTACTCTAGCGATATCAACAACTCTTTCTTTTAATTCAGTTTGCTTTTCCACTATTTTCCTCCTTTTAGGTTTACTAGAATTTTAAGCCCTCTTCTCTTGCAGCTTCAGCTAATGCTTTAACTGCTCCATGATATAGGTATCCAGCTCTATCGAAAACAACTTCTTCGATTTTGTTTTCTTTTGCTCTTTTAGCTATTAATTTTCCTATCTCTTTTGCTGCTTCAACATTTGCAGCTTTTGTTTTTACATCTTTTTCAAGTGTTGATGCAGATGTAATTGTAATTCCTTTAGTATCATCAATTAGTTGTGCGCTAATGTTTTTGTTACTTTTAGAAACACAAAGTCTTGGTCTGCTGCTTGTTCCTGCTATAGCTTTTCTAATACTTTTATGTCTTCTAATTCTAGCTTTATTCTTATTAAATGGCTTAATCATTTTTTTCTCCTTCCTTGGCTTAAAAGGTATATACAATACCTTATATATACTATATCTTAAGGGATTATATATACCCCTTAAGCACTGAGTCTATTATGCTTTTCCTGCTTTTCCTTCTTTTCTTCTTATTACTTCGTAATCGTATTTAATTCCTTTTCCTCTATATACTTCTGGTGCTCTTTTAATACGAATATTTGCTGCTGTTTGACCTACTAGTTCTTTATCTATTCCTTTAACTATTATTTTAGTTGGACTTTCAAGATCAAATGTTATACCTTCTGGTGCTTTAATATTTACTGGATGTGAATATCCTAAAGCTAATACTAAATCATTACCTTGTTTTTGTGCTCTATATCCAACTCCATTTATTTCTAAAGTTTTTGTATATTCATTAACTACACCATGAACCATATTAGCAATTAATGTTCTTGTTAATCCAAATAATGGTTCTGTTTCAGTTGTATCTTCTTTTTTAGAAACTAATATTTGACCATTTTCTAATTTAACTGCTATTTCATTTGATATTTCTTTTTTAAGTTCACCTTTAGGTCCTTTAACAGTTATATTATTTCCATCAATTTTAACTTCTACGTTTTCTGGAACTTCTATAGGCTGCTTTCCTATTCTTGACATAGTTTCCTCCTTTTTAAAGTTTATTGAATTTTAAATTCTGTTTTATTATTATTTTTATTTATTATATTAACTATTATACTACAATTAATTGTATTATTTTTATTATATTTAATATTTTTATATACTTAATTATTTATAGTTTTTGTTATTATTTTTATATTTTTATTTCTTATTTATTATAATTTCTTTTTTTATAATCTCTTTTTTCTTTTAATATTTTGCTCATAAATATCTCCTTGATTTAAAATTATTAACTTGGAATCAACAATTTCAATGCCCTGGCTTCAAAAAGCTATACTAATACATTTATATATTGATATATAAATGTATTAGTATAGCTTTTTGAAGTTACCATATATATGCTAAAACTTCTCCACCTATTCCTAATTCTCTTGCTTGCTTATCTGTCATAATACCTTTTGAAGTAGAAATTAATGCTATTCCTAATCCATTAAGTACTCTTGGAAGTTCTTCTGCTTTAGCAAATACTCTTAGTCCTGGTTTACTAATTCTTTTTAATCCTCTTATAACTTTTTCACCATTTTCCATGTATTTCAAAGTTATTATTAAAGAATTTTGAACTTCATTTTCTTTAATTTCATATGAAACTATATATCCTTCTTCTTTTAAAACTCTAGCTATTTCAGCTTTCATGTTTGAAGATGGTATTTCAACAGTATCAAACTTTACTTTATTTGCATTTCTAATCCTTGTAAGCATATCTGCGATTGGATCTGTCATCTTTTTGACCTCCTTGTTTTAATTATTATTTACCAACTTGATTTTTTTACACCAGGTATTTCACCTTTATGTGCAAGTTCTCTAAAGCATACACGGCACATACCATATTTTCTTATATATCCATGTGGTCTTCCGCATATCTTACATCTATTGTATTCTCTTGTCTTAAATTTTTGTGGTTTTTCTGCTTTAACCTTTAAAGACTTTTTTGCCATCTTTTCCTCCTTAATTTAATTATGATTTGAATGGCATTCCTAATAAAGAAAGTAATTCTTTTGCTTCTTCATCAGTGTTTGCAGTTGTTACAAAAGTTATATCCATTCCTCTAACTTTATCAACTTTATCATATTCTATTTCTGGGAATATAATTTGTTCCCTAATTCCCATAGAGTAATTTCCTCTTCCATCAAATGATTTTGCAGAAATTCCTCTAAAGTCTCTTACTCTAGGTAATGCTATATTAAAGAATTTGTATGCGAATTCATACATCTTTTTTCCTCTTAGTGTAACAGCACATCCTATTACAGCGTCTTTTCTTAATTTGAAGTTAGCTACAGACTTTCTAGCCTTTGTAGGTACTGGTTTTTGACCTGTAATTTGTGTTAGTTCTTTAAGTGCATTTTCAAATGCTTTAGGATCTTCTTTAACATCTCCAAAACCTATGTTAATAACTATTTTTTCAAGTTTTGGTACACCCATAACTGAAGAATAATTAAATTTCTTAGTAAGTGCTGGAACAACTTCCTCTAGATATTTTTTTCTTAAAGCTTCCATTCTAGTCTCCTTTACTTATATTTTATGTCAATTAATTTAATTTTATTTATTTATTTTATTTTTTATTTATTATATTTAATAAAACTCAAATTATTAATTAATACACATTATTTGATTTTTTTACCACTTTTTTTAGCAATACGTATTTTTTCACCTTTTACTATTTCATATCCAACTCTTGTAGGTTCATTAGTATTTGGATCAACTAACATAACCTTTGATACATGAATAGGGAATTCTTTTTCTACAATTCCTCCTTCTTGCATATATGAAGTTGGTTTAACATGTTTTTTTCTAACATTCACACCTTTTACAAGAACTTTTTGTTCTTTTGGAAGTGTTGCTAGAACTTCTCCTGTTAATCCTTTATCATTTCCTGATATTACTTTAACAGTATCTCCTTTTTTAATCTTCATTTTTCACCTCTTATTTGTTTCTATTAATTAGCTTTTAATTTTGCAAATTATAGTACTTCTGGAGCAAGTGATAATATTTTTGTATAATCATTTTCTCTTAGCTCTCTTGCTACTGGCCCAAATATACGAGTTCCTCTAGGATTCTTATCATCTTTTATAATTACTGCAGCGTTTTCATCAAACTTTAAATAAGAACCGTCAGATCTTCTAACACCTTTTTTAGATCTTACTATTACTGCCTTAACAACGTCTCCTTTTTTAACAACTCCACCTGGTATAGCATTTTTTACAGAAGCTACTACTACATCTCCGATATTTGCATATCTTCTATGTGATCCACCAACACATCTAATTACAAGTAATTCTCTTGCACCAGTGTTATCTGCAACTTTAATTCTGCTTTCTTGTTGAACCATTTTAGTCCTCCTTTTGCTATTTTTTATTATTCATTTATTTTTGCTTTTTCAACTATTTTAACTAGTCTCCATCTTTTGTCTTTTGAAAGTGGTCTAGTTTCCATAATTTTAACTGTGTCTCCTATTGAACATTCATTATTTTCATCATGTGCTTTTGTCTTATATGTTTCTTTAACATATTTACCATATAATGGATGTTTTACTTGCTTTTCTACTGCTACTACTATAGTTTTGTCCATCTTATTTGATACAACTTTACCAACCATAGTTTTGCGAAGATTTCTTTCTTCCATTTAAATCTCCTTTCTTTTCAATTACTTATTTGCTTCTAAAATTTCTCTTTCTTTTATAACAGTTTTAATTTTTGCTATGTCTTTTTTTACAGCATTAATCCTTTTTGGATTTTCTAAATTATTTGTATTTAAACTAAAATTTAATTTAAATAATTCATTCTTTAGCTCTAATACCTTTTTTTCTAATTCTGCTGTAGACATATCTCTTACTTCATTAATCTTCATTATTTTCACCACCTGTCTCAGCATTTGCATTATCTTCTGCTTCAGTTTCAGTTTCAGCTTCTGCTTCTTCTTCAGCTTCCTCAGCAAGTATTGCTGCTTTTGCTTCTTCTTCAGCTTTTTCTAATGCTAATTCTAATTCTTCTTTTTCTTCTTTTGTTAATTCTTTAACAACAAATTTTGTTCTAATTGGTAACTTATGTGATGCAAGCTCTAATGCTCTTCTAGCTGCTTCTTCTGTTACTCCTGCTATTTCAAATAATATTCTACCTCTTTTTACTGGTGCAACAAAATATTCTGGTGCTCCTTTACCTTTACCCATACGAGTTTGTGCAGGTTTAGAAGTTATAGGTTTGTCTGGGAATATTTTTATCCAAACTTTTCCACCTCTTTTTGTATATCTTGTCATTGCAATACGAGCTGCTTCTATTTGATTAGAAGTAATGAATCCATTTTCTAATGCTTGAATTCCATATTGTCCATAAGTTATTTCAGTTCCTCTAGTAGCTTTTCCTCTATTTCTACCTTTTTGAACTTTTCTATATTTAGTTCTTTTTGGCATTAATGGCATTATCAGTTACCTCCTTTTCTCCTTTTCCTTCATTTCTATTTCTTCTTGGTGCATTATTATTCTTTTTGTTTTTGAAGTTTCTATTGTTTTTGTTATTTCTTTTATTGTTCTTATTATTTGAACTATAGTTATTTCTTTCTCTTGTGTCAGTTAATCTTTCTTTTTTATTTCCTAATACTTCACCTTTATATATAAGAACTTTAACTCCTAGTTTTCCATACATTGTATCAGCTTCAGCAAAACCATAATCAATGTTTGCTCTAATTGTTTGTTGTGGTACTGTACCTTCTGCATATCCCTCTGTTCTTGCCATATCAGCTCCACCTAATCTTCCTGATACTGAAACTTTTATACCTTTTGCTCCAGCTCTCATTGTTCTTTGCATTGCTTGTTTCATAGCTTTTCTAAAAGATACTCTTCTTTCTAATTGTCCAGCTATATTTTCAGCAACTACTTGTGAATCTAGATCTGGTCTTTTTATCTCAATTACATTAATATTTGCTTCAATTCCTAATTTCTTTTTAAGCATAGTTTTAATACTTTCTAATTGAGCTCCATTTTTTCCTATTACTAATCCTGGTTTAGCAGTATATATTATAATGTTAATATCATTTTTAGTTCTTTCGATAACTATTTCTGATATTCTAGCTTGGTATAGTTCTTTTTTAAGTACTTTACGTATTTTGTTATCTTCTACAACAAATTTAGCATAATCTTTTTTATCTGCATACCATTTTGAACTCCAATCTTCTATTACTCCTACTCTTAAACCATGTGGATGCACTTTTTGTCCCATTACTTAAGTTTCTCCTCTCTTTTAATCTCTTTCTTTTAATACTATTGTAGTATGACTTGTTCTCTTATTTATTCTATTTGCTGATCCTTTTGCAGCAGGTCTTATTCTTTTTAGAGTTGGACCTTGTGTTGCATATATCTCAGCTACATATAGTTTATCTTCTTTCATGTTATTATTATTAACAGCATTTGCAACTGCAGAATTCAATAGTTTTAATAATGGCTTTGCAGCAGCTTTTGATGTAAATTCTAAAATATCTCTAGCTTCTTCTACGCTTTTTCCTCTTAAGTGATCAGCAACTATTTTAACTTTACGATCTGAAATTCTGTAATTATTTAAATGTGCTACAGCTGTTAATTCTTGTTTTTCCATTGTTTCACTCACTTTTCTGCTCCTCCTTTATATTATTTTTTTACTTTTTTATCTCCTGAATGACCTCTAAATGTCCTAGTTGGAGCAAATTCTCCTAGCTTATGTCCTATCATTTCTTCAGTTATATATATAGGCACATGTTTTCTTCCATCATGTACTGCAATTGTATGCCCAACCATTTCTGGATATATTGTTGAAGATCTTGACCATGTTTTAAGCACTTCTTTTTTGTTTTCTTCATTCATCTTTAAAACTCTTTTCATAAGTTCTGGTGCTATATATGGCATTTTCTTACTAGATTTTGACATATTATACCTCCTTATTTCTTTCTTCTACTTGTTATGTATTTATCTGATTTCTTATTTTTCTTTCTTGTCTTGTATCCTAATGCTGGTTTACCCCAAGGTGTAAGTGGTCCTGGTCTTCCAACTGGTGCCTTTCCATTTCCTCCACCATGTGGATGGTCTACTGGGTTCATTACTGATCCTCTAACTGTTGGTCTGAATCCCATATGTCTTTTTATTCCTGCTTTACCAATTTTTACATTTTCATGATCAGTATTTCCTAGTCTTCCTATTGTTGCTCTACATTCTTGTAGAATTAATCTCATTTCTCCTGAAGGCATTTTAATATGTGCATATTTTCCTTCTTTAGCCATAAGTTGTGCACTGTTTCCTGCAGCTTTAGCTATTTTTCCACCTTGACCTGGATTTAATTCAACATTGTGAATTAATGTACCAACTGGTATATTTCCAAGTTTCATTGTATTTCCAGGTTTAACATCTGTTAAATCAGCTGATATAACTTTATCTCCATCTGTTAATCCCTTTGGTGCTAATATATATGCTCTTTCACCATCTTCATATTCTATTAATGCTATGTTTGCAGTTCTATTTGGATCATATTCTATACCAATTACTACTGCTTCCATATTATCTTTATTTCTTTTGAAATCTATTACTCTATATTTTTTTCTATTTCCACCACCTCTGTGACGAACAGTTATTCTACCATATGAGTTTCTTCCAGCATTTTTATTTTTTGTTTGTAATAATTTCTTTTCTGGAGTCTTTTTAGTTATTTCACTAAAATCTAAAGTAGTCATTGCTCTTCTAGCTGGTGTTGTTGGTTTATAATGTTTTACTCCCATTTTACTTTTCTCTCTTTCATTTATTTTCCTAGTTTTTAATTCTAGATACTTTTATATTATTTTTTTAATCTTTTTAAATTTTTAAAATTAATTATTTATTTGTAATTATTTATTTGAAATTAATCTAATCTTTTCTTTAGTTATAATTCAATCTATTAATTTAATTCAATTAATATTATACACCTGAAAATCCTTCAATTTCTGTATTATATTTTCTAAGTGTCTTTTTAGTTTTACCTTTTTCAACTAAGTATTCATCTTCTTTAGGATTTAAATCTATAGTTATTATAGCTTTTTTAAATTTAGAAGTTTTTCCTTTTCTACCTCTATATCCTTTTATTTTTCCGTCATAATTCATAGTATTAACACTAAGAACTTTAACATTAAATAATTCTTCTATTGCTTTTGCTATTTGTATTTTTGTAGCTTTAGTATTAACTTTGAATGTGTATTTTCCTTCTTCTACATCAATTATAGATTTTTCAGTTATTATAGGTTTTAATATAATTTCTTCTGCTAACATTATCCTAATACCTCCTCTAACTTTTTCATTGCAGCTTCTGTTGCAACTATTTGCTTATTATCTAATAATTGATAAGCATTTGTCATTCCAACATATGATACATTTAATTTATTAATATTTTTTGCTGCTCTATATATTTCATTATTATTTTCTTCTAAAAGTAATAATGTTTTTCCTTCAACTTTTAAGTTGTTTAAAATTGTAGCAACTTCTTTAGTTTTAATTTCTTTTAATTTAATTTCATCTACTACTATTATATTCTTTTCTGCTATCTTATTTGAAAGAATCATTTTAATAGCATTTTGTTTTTCTTTCTTATTAACTCTATAATTATATGATCTTGGTTTTGGTCCTAATGCGATTCCACCTTTAATCCATATTGGTGATCTGGTACTTCCGTGTCTTGCTCTACCAGTTCCTTTTTGTCTCCAAGGTTTCTTTCCGCCACCACTAACTTCTGATCTAGTTTTAGTACTTTGTGTACCTTGTCTTTGGTTTGCTAAATAATTTACTATTACAGAATGTACTAATGCTTCATTAAATTTTACATTAAATATTTCATCATTTAGTTTTAAAGTACTAACTTTCTTTCCTTGTATATTTAATACGTCTATACTAGGCATCTTAACCTCCTCTTAATTTATGCTTTTATTTTTACTATTGAACCTTTAGGTCCAGGTATACTACCTTTTACTAAGATTACATTTTTATCATTATCTACTGATACAATTTCTAAGTTTTTAATTGTTCTAGTTACACTACCCATGTGTCCTGGTAATTTTTTACCTTTAACAACTCTTGATGGTGTAGCTGATGCTCCCATTGATCCTGGTCTTCTATGATATCTAGAACCGTGTGTTGTAGGTCCTCTTTGTTGACCGTGTCTTTTAATAACACCTTGGAATCCTTTTCCTTTAGTTGTACCTTGAACAGATACTATATCACCTTTTTCAAATACGTCTGCTCCTAATTTTTGTCCAACTTCATATTTTTTAGTATCATTTAATCTAAATTCTTTTAAATATTTTACATTTTCAATTTTAAATTTTTCTAAATGTCCTTTTTTAGGTTTGTTTAAATGCTTATCTTTAACATCTCCAAATCCTAATTGTATTGAATCGTATCCATCGATTTCTTTTGTTTTTATTTGCACAACTATATTTGGTGCAACTTCGATTACTGTTACAGGTATTGCTTTTGCATTTTCATCAAATACTTGTGTCATACCTATCTTTTTTCCTATTAATCCTTTATTCACTTTCTTTCCTCCTAACTATTGGCTTAAAATTTCTTTTAGGCTTGGTTATTTCTATAGCTTAATTTCTATATCAACACCTGCTGGTAACTCTAATTTTTCAAGAGTATTTACAGTATTTTGTGTTGGATAAAGAATATCTATAACTCTTTTGTGTGTTCTTAATTCGAATTGTTCTCTTGAATCTTTATGTTTATGTGGAGAACGAATTACTGTTACAACCTCTTTTTTTGTTGGTAGTGGTATTGGTCCAGATACTTGAGCTCCAGTTTTTTTAGCAGTGTCTACTATTTTTTCAGCAGATTGATCTAAAATAACACTGTCATATGCTTTTAATCTGATTCTTATTTTATCACTTCCATTTTTTATTGTTGCCATATTACCTCCTATAATTTTTGTTTTTGTCTAGCAACAAGTGAATAACCATACCCGGGTGTTCTATTCAATTTCCTTTAAAAACTCCAAGCAAGGGCTTGGACAAGTATGATATTCATATCTTATCGTCTGGTCTTTGCCATGACTTCTCCATAAGAGTTCCCTACATCTATGTGTAGCCACATCTTACTTCAACGCTTGACTTTAATTAGTATAACACGCTTTTACATATACGTCAATAGAATATTATGAATTTCTTTTAAATTTTTATTACATTTTTTTATATTTCCTTATTATATTATTCAAGCAAAATAGTATAATAATTATAATAGTATATTTAAAATATATAATATATGAATCAACTATTTATGAAATAAATAAATGAATGAAATCAACAAAAAAAGAGCTATAAAAGCTCTTCTTTTGAAATGTAGTGTATGGTATTTATTTTACTTATATTCCTTTTTCTTAGTTTGTCCAAGTGCAAATGCTGTTGCACCTAAAACAGTTCCTATCAATTCCATTGATACTCCAACACCTGTTTTTGGATTTCCAGCTGCAACTCTCTTGTTAACAACTTTTCTTTCTACTGATACTGTAGGTGCTGGACCTTGTCTATAAGATGTAGATGTTGTTCCACTTCCTTTACCACTACCAATTGTAGTAGTTTTAGTTGTTTTACAATTTTCATCTTTCTTTTCTTCTTTTTCTGTTTTACCAGATTTTCCATCACCTTTGTTTGCTTCTTCAGCTTTTAGTCCACCAATATCAATCTTGATATTGTTTACAGGATTAAAAGTATTTGTGATAGTATTTGTGTTGGTATTTGTACCATCAGTCTTACTATCTACTTTAGTATCATTTTTAGCTGTAGATTCAGCTGTTGTAGTTGTGGTAGTAGTTGTTGTTGAATTGCCACCTGTTGCATTGTTAGAATTTTCATTCTTATTTGTTTCAGGTTTTTCAACTGGCTTTTCATCAGGTTTTTTGTCTGGCTTTTCATCAGGTTTTTTATCTGGCTTTTCGTCAGGCTTTTCACATTCAGTAGTAGTTTTAGTTGTCTCTTCATGAGTTTCAGTTATCTCTTCTTTCACTTTTACGTGAACTTCAGATCCTTCTGGAGCTGCTTCAACAACTTTATTTACTACATCTTCTACATTTGTAGTACCATTTGGGTCTACAACTCTGTATACATCTTCTTCATCATTTGAACTTACTAATTCAATAGTAGGTTCTTGTTGTTGATTGGATGTTACTGCTTCGTTACCTACACTTTCAACTGTTTCAGCTGGTTGTGCTACTTCTTGTTTAACTGGTTCTTCACTAGTTTCTACAACTTCTTGAACTGGTGATTCTGATGTTTGTACATCTTGAATTTGAACATTGTTTTCTTCTTGTGGTACATCTTGTACTTCTTCTGCAGCATGTGCTACATTTGGTGATATAGCTATCGCTCCGATACCTAATAATAATGCACCTGTCATCTTTGTGTTTGTTTTGATATTAGCTTTTTTCATAATAGTCTCCTTTAATTTGTAATTTTTGCTAACTGTTTAATAAACCTATACCTATACATTCTACATTTTCGTAATATAGCACTAATTTAGTGTATATTAATTATATATAAGAAGTAATACTTCACTTCTTATATACATTATAGCATTATTATGTTAATTAGTCAAATTTTTAATCAATTTTTTTTACTTTTTTTCATAAAAAAAGAGGCTATTGCCTCTTCCTTATTAATCATTTTCATATGCTATTATTCCAGCTTGTCTTGCTCTTTTTACTGCTCTTGTTATTTCTCTTTGTTGTTTAGCATTTGCTCCAGTTACTCTTCTTGGTAATATTTTACCTTTTTCATTTATAAATTGTTGTATTTTATCAACATCTTTATAGTCTAATTCAAATGCAGGGTCTTTTAAAACTGGATTAACTTTTTTTCTCATTCTTCTATATTTAAAGCTTTTTATTTGTTCTATTGTCTGCCATTTTTACTCCTTTCACTAAAAGCTACTTAAAAATTAATATCATCTTCTGTTTCAATATTAAAATCATTTGCATCAAACGAATCAAAATCAACTGTTGGCTCATTGTATGAGTTGTTTGTATTAGTATTTGAAGTATTTTGTGATCCTTCTCTTTTAGAATCAGCAAAATATGCTTCTTCTCCTACTACTTCTGTTACATAAACTCTTTTACCATCTTGGCCTTCATAATTTCTAGTTTGTATTCTACCTATAATTCCTACTTGTTGTCCTTTTTTAAAATACATACTACAAAATTCAGCTGTTTTACCCCATGTTATTACATTTATAAAATCTGCTTGTTGTTGTCCTTCTTTTGCAAATCTTCTATTTACTGCTAGAGTAAATGTTGTATAAACTGTATTAGATGATGTGTATCTAACTTCGGGATCTTTTGTTAATCTTCCCATTAATATAGCTTTATTCATTTTTCCTCTTTCTAAATAATTAAAATCAATTATTTTTCTTCTTTGTTTTCTTCTGCTTTTGTTTCTTCTTTTTTAGCTTCTGCAGCTTTTTTTGCTTGATCTTTTTTTGCTTTCTTTTCTGCTTTTTTCTTTTTAGCTGCTATTTTCTTATCATCAATTTTTAAAGTTAAAAATCTTATAATGTTTTCATCAATTTTTAAATTTCTTTCAAGTTCAAAAATAAATTCTGGATCTGCTTCAAAATCAAAAACTTGTTCATAAGCTGCATTATGACCTTTAACTTCAAAAGGTGTTTTTTTAGTTTTTTCTAAGCTATTTTTAGCTTCTACTTCTCCACCATGTGATTTAATAAGTTCTAAAAATTTGTTTGAAACTTCTAAAGCTTGTGTTGGTTCTAAAGTTGGCTTTATTAGAACATATGCTTCATATTTTCTCATTTTTTTACCTCCTTATGGTTATATAGCCTATACTTATTTAATAATCACTTATTAAAAATTATTATCATTATAAGCAAGGAGCAATTTAACTTGCTTTATATATCTTAAAACAATTTTTCAATTTTGTCAAACTATAAGCTCCTTTTTTGTGTACTTTTATATATTTTTTCTAGGTATTACATTATGCTTTTTTTCATCATAATCTACATATATCTTTTTTCCATCTTCATCTATAGTAAAGTATGTACTCTTATCTGCAAGATCTGTAAAAACTATACCATTTAAATGGTCAATCTCATGAAGTAACGCTTGTGCAAGCAATCCTTTGGCGTGTATTGTTATTTCTTGTCCTTCCCTATTTAATCCTTTAACTGTTGCTTCTTCATATCTATCTACTTCTGCATAGAGATTTGGAAAACTTAAACAACCTTCATCAACTACAACTTCTTTCTTTGTTTTTAATATTTCAGGATTAACTAAAGCTACTTTTTCGCCTTCTTCACCTGTATCTATTGTAATTACTCTTTTTAAAATACCTACCTGTGGTGCTGCAAGTCCTACTCCATTTTCCTTATACATAGTTTCAAACATATCATCTATTAATTCTACTATCTTTTCATCTACCTCTTCTACATATCTTGCCTTCTTATGTAAAAGTGGATCTGTATCATATCTTAATTTTCTTATCGCCATTTTTACTCCTTAATATATATATTTTAACACATTTTAACCAAAAAAGAAATATCTTCTAGATGTATAGCTTATTTAAGTTAAATAAATCTAAAAGATATTTCATTTGTCTATAAATAATTTTTAATAAACAAAAGTATTTTAATTACTAACAATTACTTATTAATCTTTAGGAACATAATGATGCATCCTACATCTCGCTTCATAAATATCACTATCACCTACTTGTATTGTTGGTGAATCATAATGAGCAGGTTCTCCTTCTATAATTCTTTGACTTCTTGTGGCTGGTTGTGCACATATTGTACAAACTGCTTTTAGCTTATTTACAATTTCCGCTCTTGCCATTAATTTAGCAACAGTTGGAAATGGTTCTCCGCGGAAATCCATATCTAATCCCGCAAGTAATACTTTAATTCCATCATCTGCTAGTTTTTCTGAAACTTCTATTAATCCTTCATCAAAAAATTGTACTTCATCTATTGCTACAACAGTTGGTTTTTCTTCTTGCTTTTCAATAATTTCATAAATTTCTTTACTATTTTTTATTGGATAAGCTCTAATTTTCTTACCATTTCTTGATTTTATTTCAGTATATCCACTCCTACTATCTTTTTTAGGTTTAAAAATTAAAACCTTCTTTTTAGCAATAATAAACGTATTAATGTTTTTAATTAAATCTTCACTCTTACCACTAAACATTGGTCCTACTATCATCTCTATATATCCAGAATCTGGTCTATAGTCTACCATAAAGCACTCCTTTCAAAATTAATTAACATTGATATTATTAACTGCTTTTCTTTATATATAATATCTTAATAAAAATACTTTTTAAAGAGATAATCCATTTTAAATTATTACATTTTAAATATATTAAAAAATAAAAAAGCACCCCTATGGATGCCTTTTATATAATATTCTAATATTACTATTATTCAATTATAGTTGAAACTATTCCTGAACCTACAGTTCTTCCACCTTCACGGATAGCGAATCTTAATCCTTCTTCCATAGCGATTGGAGTTATAAGTTCAACTGTCATAGTTATATTATCTCCTGGAACTACCATTTCTGTTCCTTCTGGTAAATCAATTACTCCAGTAACGTCTGTAGTTCTGAAGAAGAATTGTGGTCTATATCCTTTAAAGAATGGAGTATGTCTTCCACCTTCTTCTTTAGTTAATACATATACTTCTGCTG
>CAUPPN010000007.1:0-17689 GCA_963513115.1 uncultured Eubacteriales bacterium
TGTATCTTCTGAAATAGAATTATATGTATTTGTCTTATTAGTATTTTTTCCAGTTATTTTTCTTAATTCTTCTTCCTTAGCTGCTATTATTTCTTCTAATTTAGCTTTGTATTCTTCTTCATATAGCTTTTTTGTTTCTTCAAATTTCTTTTTATATTCTTCTATGTCTTTTGGATACTTTTCTGTTTCTTTTTGCTCTTTTTGCTTTTGTACGTTTTCAAGCTCTTCTATTAATTCCTTATTTGTTTTAGCATATGGCTCTAATCCTGTTATTTCATCTATCTTACCTTGTATTGTATTTTCTAAGTCTGTATATTTAGTTTCTAACTCTTTTTCTTTATCTGTATATCCTTTTTCTTTTAACCAATTATTAATTTCTGTTTCATCTTTTCCTAATGCTACTAGCTTGCTTTTTATATCATTTAATTCATTTTTCTTTTCTTCATATAGTTTTTTTGCTTCTTCATATTTACCTTTTGTTTCATCTAACTTTTCTTGCACTGGATCTATTATTTTATCATCAGCTGTTACTGGATAATCTGCTTTACCATCATATCTAAAAACTTTTATATCATTTTTCTTTTTATATGGTACCAATACCTTTGATATATCTTCTACACTATATTCACTTTGATCAAATACTATTGAAAATGTATCAAACTCACGCTCCTGAAGATCTAAAGATATTGCTCCTTTTAAAGCACTTAAATTTATTCTATTTAATTTCTTTACTGGATTTAAATCGATTTTTTCTTTTACCTTATTATTTTTAAATCCGTTTAGCACCTCTAGGTTAACTAATCCTTCTAAGTTCAATTTAGTTATTGGGTTATCATTAAATGCTCTTGGTCGTATTTCTTTTAAATTTTCAAGGTCTTTTAAAAAGCTTGTATCTGTTATGCTATTATTCGCAAATCCACCTAAGTAAATTAATTTTTTAAGTCCTGTAAAATTAATATCATTTATTTGGTTTTTATCAAATGTTCCAATTTCAGTTTCAACTAAATTTACTAATGGTGATAGGTCTAACTTACCTTCTATAGAGCATCCACTAAATCCTCCCAATTTAGATAAATTACCTAATCCTTCAAAGTTTACATTTTTCATTTCTTTATTATTATTAAATCCATTTAGGTTTTTTAAATTTGCTAGTACACCTAAATCTAATTCACCTGCTATTTTATTACCAGAAAATCCATTAATTGATTCTAATTTGTTTAATCCTGTAAGATTTATTTTTGTTATTTGGTTCTTATCAAATCCACTTATACTTTTTAAATTCACAACTGGACTTAAATCTAATTCACCCGCTATTTGATTACTAGCAAATCCATTAATTGTTTCTAATTTATTTAATCCTGTAAGATTTATTTTTGTTATTTTGTTGTTACCAAATCCACTTATACTTGTTAAGTTTACAGATGAACTCAAATCTAATTCACCTGCTATTTGGTTCCTATCAAATCCATTAATTGTTTCTAATTTATCTAATCCACTAAGATTTAGTTTTGTTATTTTATTTCCAGCAAATCCTTTTAACTCTTTTAAATTTTTAAGCGGGCTCAAATCTAATTCACCTATTATACCAACTCTGTTAAATGAATTTGCATCTATTTTTTCCAAACTATCTAAGTTAGCAAACTTTAAAGTGGTTATTCCCCTAGCTCTTCTAAATCCTTCTCCACTAATTTCTGTTATATTACCTAAAACATTTCCATCTAATTCAAGAACACCTTTATTGGCTTTAAGTTTAGTTTTACCACTAGCACTAAGTCCTTCTAGCGCTACTACTGGGCCATTTTCTTTTATATTAAAATCTTCTTTTTTATATGGTGATTTCAAAGGTTGATCTAATTTAGTGTTTTTAATATCAGCTATTATATTAGTATTTTTAATACTTCCAGTATTAATTAATGCTGTATGAATTAATGCTATTAACAGTAATATAATTATTAATGCTATTGCTTTTCTAATTTTTTTCATATTTTTTCTCCTTCTTTCATTTGTACATATATACTTAATATATCATAAATATATCTTTTATTTATATTAAATACATCTTTGTATTACTTTTTTAACATACTATATTACACTCATTCCACTTAAAGCTATCTAACATAACCAGTTCTCTAGTATAAACATTAAATATATATACAATTAAAATTAATTGAAATCAAATATACATTACCAAAAAAAGAAATCTCGATTGAGATTTCTTTTTCAAAAGATACATAATGGTTTAGATTGCTTTAGTTAATTCAATAAAAAAGAGCCTTTCGGCTCTTTCATTTATTATTCTTTATCTTCTTTTTTGTCTTCTTCTGTTATTTCTTCTTTAACTACTTTAACTACTTCTCTACCTTCTTCAGTATATGATATACCTGCTTTACTAGCTAAGTTTTTAATATTTTCTTTTCTTGCCATTGCTTCGTATTTTTCTCTTTCTGCTTTAATCTTTGCAATTGCATCATCTTGTACCTTAGTATTTGTAGTTAAATTTTCATATTTTTGAAGACCTGTTCCTGCTGGTATTAACTTACCAATAATAACATTTTCTTTAACTCCTACTAACTCATCTGTCTTGCCCTTAATTGCTGCATCTGTTAATACTCTTGTTGTTTCTTGGAATGATGCTGCAGATAGGAAACTTTCTGTTGCAAGTGATGCCTTAGTTATACCAAGTAATACTTGTTTGTATTTAGCTGGTCTCTTTCCTTCTTTTTCTAACTCTTCATTTTCTCTTTGAATCTGTATCTTATTTACAAGTGCTGATTGGAAATGACTACTATCCCCTGGATCTGTAACTCTAACCTTGTCTAACATTTGTTTAATAATTATTTCAATGTGTTTGTCATTAATATCTATACCTTGGTTCCTATATTCTTTTTGTACTTCTGTAACAATGTAGTTATATACACCGTTTACTCCACGTATTGCTAATACATTACTTGGATTTAATGATCCTTCTGTAAGTGCATCTCCTGTTTTAACTTTAACTTTCTTGTTTCTTCCTGTAGGTGTTTTTTCTGGATTAGTAATAAATGGAAGTATTTTTTGTGTAGCCGGGTATTTCTTAACTTCATTTTCACCTGTAACAATTATTTCTGGTATCTTATTTGTCTTTTTATCATAATTAACTGTAACTTCTCCATCAATTTCTGAAAGAATACCAACTCCTTTTGGATTTCTAGCTTCAAATAATTCTTCAACTCTTGGGAGACTCTGTGTAACGTCTCCACCTGCTACTCCACCAGCGTGGAATGTACGCATTGTAAGCTGTGTACCACCTTCTCCTATAGCTTGTGCCGCTACGATTCCTATTGTTTCACCAATATTTACAACACTCTTATTTACAAGTGACTTACCATAGCATTTTCTACAAACACCATGTCTATTCTTACAAGCTACAACTGATCTAACTTCAAGCTCTTTAATTCCAGCTTCAATTATATCACTTGCAATCCTCTTATCTATTAATGTATTACTATCTACTATTACTTCTTTTGTATTAGGGTTAATTACATCATGAACTGAATATCTTCCAATAATTCTTTCTTCAAATGATTCAATTAATCTTCCTTCTTCTACTATATCTTTTACTACTACACCTTGTGTTGTTCCACAATCTTCATTATTTACTACTATATCTTGTGATACGTCAACTAATCTTCTTGTTAAGTATCCTGATGTAGCTGTTTTAAGTGCAGTATCCACTAATCCTTTTCTTGTTCCGTGTGATGAAATGAAGAATTCTAGTGCGTCTTCTCCTTCAGCAAATGCTGATCTTACTGGTATTTCTATTGTTCTACCATTAGTATCTGCCATAAGTCCTCTCATACCTGCAAGCTGTCTTATTGTTCCTCTATCTCCTCTTGCTCCAGATTTTAAGAAAATATTAATTGGATTATCTTCAGTAAAACTATCCATCATGATTTTTTCAACTTTATTTGTAGCTTCTGTCCATATTGCAACTACTGCATTGTATCTATCTGTTTCAGAAAGTAATCCCATCTTATAATTTTCAACGATCATATCTATCTTCTTTTCTGCTTCTTTAATTATATCTGCTTTTTCATCTGGTACAGAAACGTCTGATGCAGCTATAGTAAATCCTGCAAGAGTAGAATACTTATATCCTGATTCTTTCATAAACTCTAGCATATCTACTACTACTTCGTTTTCGTGTTTTTCAACACATCTTCCTATTATCTTCTTTAAATCTTTTTTAATAACAGGGAATGATATTTCATAGTTAAACTTTTCTTCTTCATTGTTTCTATCTACAAAACCTAAGTCTTGTGGAATACCTTTATTAAATATTATTCTTCCTACTGATGTTTCAATAATCTTGCTATTACCTTCATCATCATATCTTCTTAAATTAATTTTAGTTTCAAGTTCAACATCATTATTTTGGTATGCCATTATTGCTTCATTTTCATCTTTGAATGTTAAACCTTCTCCTTTTAATCCTTCTTTAATATATGTTAAATAATATGCTCCTAAGATCATGTCCTGTGATGGTACTGCAATTGGTTGACCATCTGCTGGTTTGATTAAGTTATTTGTTGCAAGCATTAAGTATCTAGCTTCTGCTTGTGCTTCTGATGATAATGGTAAATGTACTGCCATCTGGTCACCGTCAAAGTCTGCATTAAATGCACTACATACTAATGGATGTAATTTTATTGCTCTACCTTCTACTATTACTGGTTCAAATGCTTGAATACCTAATCTATGTAGTGTAGGTGCTCTATTTAAAAGTACTGGGTGATCTTTGATTACTTCTTCTAGGTATCTCCATATTTCTGGGCTTTGTTGTTCTACCATCTTTTTAGCTGCTTTAATATTTTGTGCTTTACCTGCTTTTCTAAGCTCTCTCATAATGAATGGTTTAAATAGCTCAACTGCCATTTCCTTAGGTAAACCACATTGATATATTTTAAGTGATGGTCCAACAACTATAACTGATCTTCCTGAATAGTCTACTCTCTTACCTAATAAGTTTTGTCTAAATCTTCCTTGTTTTCCTTTTAATATTTCTGATAATGATTTAAGCGGTCTATTACCAGCTCCAGTAATTGGTTTTGATCTCTTACTATTATCAAATAATGCATCAACTGATTCTTGTAGCATTCTCTTTTCATTTTTAACAATTATCTCTGGCGCTCTTAAATCAATTAATCTTCTTAACCTATTATTTCTATTAAGTACTCTCCTATATAGGTCATTTAAATCAGATGTTGCAAATCTACCTCCATCTAATTGTACCATTGGTCTTAAATCAGGTGGTATAACTGGTATTGTACTTCTAATCATTGATTCTGGTAAGTTACCAGAATTAATGAATGCTTCAACTGTTTCAAGTCTTTTAAATAATTTAGCTTTTTTAGCAAGTGAAGCTTTCTCTAAGTCTCTTTTTATTATTGCTTGTTCTTTTTTAAGATCCACTCTTTTTAATAGCTTTTGTATTGCTTCCGCACCTGTTTCAGCTACAAAATCTGATTTTGTATATTCTGATTTAAGTTTTAAAAACTCTGTTTCAGATAATATGTCACCAACTTGTAATGTAGGTATATTAGATTCAGTAACTATATATGCTGCAAAATATACAACTCTTTCTAAAGCCTTAGGTGAAGTATTAAGCATTAATGCTATCCTATTTGGTGTTCCTTTAAAGAACCAAATATGAGCAACTGGTGCTGCAAGTTCAATGTGACCCATTCTTTCTCTTCTTACACTTTTTCTTGTTACTTCAACACCACAGCGATCACATATGATGCCTTTGTATCTTACTTTCTTATACTTACCACAATGACATTCCCAATCTTTAGTAGGTCCAAAGATTTTTTCACAGAAAAGTCCGTCTTTTTCAGGTTTTAATGTTCTGTAATTAATAGTTTCTGGCTTTTTAACTTCACCATGTGACCAACTACGCACATCTTCATCTGTTGCTATACTTATCTTTATCTTGTCGAAATTTTCCTCCATTTGACTCCCCTTCTATATATTTTAATTTAATAATTATTTCTTTAATTCTCTTATTATCTATTATTATTATATTTTCTTTTTTCTATTATATTTTTCTATAAAATCTTAACTCTTGCTTAAGGCAAAGTCTTAACTGTATGCTCAAACTCTTTAGCTCACTTACTATTCCTTAAGCATTATTTTCAAGATTATTATTCAATTTTAAGTTTCTTATTTTATTTTTTATTTTAATGTATCAATATATCAATATTTAATTATATTAATTATTTTCTTCGTCTTCTAGGTCTATTTCACTTAATTCTTCTAAATCAGATTCACTTAGTTCTTCTAATTCATCAAAATTATCTGCTTCTTCATCATATTCTTCATCATCATAGTCTTCTTCATCTGCTTTTTCTACAATTTCATCTCTTGATTTTATTGTATTAGATTCTTCATCTTCTATAGATTCTTTAAGTTCTATCTTTTCATCATCTTTAAGTAATTCAATTTTAAGTCCTAATGATTCCATTTCTTTAACTAATACTCTGAATCCTTCTGGTATACCAGGCTCTGGCATATTTTCGCCTTTAACAATTGCTTCATATGTTCTTTCTCTTTGTTTTACGTCGTCTGATTTAACAGTAAGCATTTCTTGAAGTGTATGTGCTGCTCCATATCCTTCTAGAGCCCAAACTTCCATTTCTCCTAGCTTCTGTCCACCAAATTGTGCCTTACCACCTAATGGTTGTTTTGTAACTAGTGAATATGAACCTGTAGATCTTGCGTGAACCTTATCGTCTACTAAGTGGTGTAACTTTAACATATACATTATTCCAACAGTTACTCTGTTATCAAACTTTTCTCCTGTTCTTCCATCATATAGTACTGTTTTACCATCTTTATCTCTTCCTGAAATTTCTAACATTTCTTCAATATCTATATCTGTAGCTCCGTCAAATACTGGTGTAGCAAATTTAACGCCAAGTTCTCTTGCTACCATTCCTAAGTGAACTTCTAATACCTGTCCAAAGTTCATACGTGAAGGAACTCCAAGTGGGTTAAGTACAACATCTACTGGTGTACCATCTTCCATATATGGCATATCTTCAACTGGTAATATTCTAGATACAACACCTTTGTTTCCGTGACGTCCTGCCATCTTATCTCCTACAGAGATTTTTCTTTTTTGTCCAATATATATTCTTATTACTTCATTTACTCCAGGTTTCATTTCATCTGAATCCTCTTTAGCAAATCTTTTAACATCAACTATTGTTCCTGCTTCACCGTGTGGTACCCTAAGTGATGAATCTCTAACTTCTCTAGATTTTTCTCCAAATATTGCACGAAGTAATCTATCTTCTGCAGTAAGTTCTGTTTCACCTTTTGGTGTAATCTTACCTACTAATATATCTCCAGGTTTTACTTCTGCACCAATTCTTATTATTCCATCTTCGTCTAAGTCTTTAAGTGCTTCTTCACCTACATTTGGTACTTCTCTTGTTATTTCTTCAGGTCCTAACTTTGTATCTCTGCTTTCACATTCATATTCTTCAATGTGTATTGAAGTATATACGTCTTCTTTAACTAATTTTTCTGAAATTAATATAGCGTCTTCGAAGTTATATCCTTCCCAATTTGCAAATGCTACTACAACATTTCTTCCAAGTGCCATTTCACCCTTTTCTGTTGCCATACCATCTGCTATTGTTTCACCTTTTTTAACTTTTTGTCCTTCTTTTACTATAGGTTTTTGGTTGATACATGTGCTTGCTGTAGTCTTTTTAAATTTTCTTAAATCGTATTTTTTACTTTTTTTGTCTTTTCCTTCAACTTCTACAAAATCACCTGTAACCTTTTTAACTATTCCTGCTTCTTCAGTAGTTATAACATTTTTAGAGTCTTTAGCAGCCCTATATTCCATTCCTGTTCCAACCATTGGTGAATCAGTTTTAAGTAGTGGTACTGCCTGTCTTTGCATGTTCGCACCCATAAGTGCTCTTCTTCCGTCGTCATTTTCCAAAAATGGTATCATAGCTGTAGCTACTGCAACTATTTGTTTAGGTGATATATCCATATATTCTACTTCAGAACTATCTACTTCTTTAATATCATCTAAAAATCTTGCTCTTACTCTTTCATTTCTAAGTTTTCCAGATTTTGTAAGTGGTTCTGTTGCTTGACATATTGTAAAATGATCTTCCATATCTGCTGACATATATTCTATTTCATCAGTTATTTTTCCTGTTTTTGGATCAATTTTTCTATATGGTGTTTCTAAGAAACCATAATTATTTAATTTTGAAAATGCCGCTAAGTGAAGTATTAATCCAACGTTTGGTCCTTCTGGTGATTCAACTGGGCATAATCTTCCATAGTGTGTATAATGGATGTCTCTTACTTCAAATCCTGCTCTTTCTCTAGATAATCCTCCAGGTCCTAATGCTGATACTCTTCTTTTATGTGATAACTCTGAAAGTGGATTTGTTTGGTCAATAACTTGTGATAGCTGTGAACTTCCAAAGAATGTTCTAATTGCTGAAGTTACTGGTTTTACATTAATTAATGTTTGTGGTGTAACTGAGTCTAAGTCTTGTATTGTCATTCTTTCTCTTACAACTCTTTCCATTCTAGTTAAACCAATTCTAAATTCGTTTTGAAGTAATTCACCTACTGATCTAATTCTTCTATTTGCTAAATGATCAATATTATCTACCTTATACATTCCTGCATTTAAATTTAACATATAGCTAAATGTAGCTAATATATCTTCTCTAGTTACATGTAATACTTCTAATTCTAATTTTCTTTTCTTTAATTCTTTTTCTAAGTCTTCTTTTTTTGTATTATCTAATATATCTTTTAATACTATATAGTTAACTCTTTCATCTATATCTAATTTTTCTTTTATCTTTTTATCTACAAAATATTCTAAATCAACTGTACCATTTCCTAGTACTACTTGTGTTGAGTCACCATTTTTAACAACAACTCTATTAATTCCCTTATTTTGTATTTCTAATGCTTCTGGATATGTAAGCTTATCTCCTGCATTTGCGAGTATTTCTCCAGTTTCCGGATCAACTATTTTTTCTGCAAGTACGCATTTGTTTATTCTGCTTGCAAGTGATAGTTTTTGATTATATTTAAATCTTCCAACCTTATCTAATTCATATCTTCTATCATTAAAGAATAATAGGTTAAATAATGTTCTTGCAGCTTCTTCTGTTGGTAGTTCTCCTGGTCTTAATTTCTTGTATATTTCTATTAATGCTTCTTCTTGTGTTTCAATTGTATCTTTTGCAAGTGTTTTAATAAGCATATCATCTTCACCAAATAGTGAAACTATATCATCAGGATTTACAATTCCTAATGCTTTAATTAAAACTGTTGCTGGTATTTTTCTAGTTCTATCTACTCTTGTAAACATTGTACCTTGGTTTTCAGTTTCAAATTCAATCCATGCACCTCTAATTGGCATAATTGTTCCATTATATAGTTTTATTATCTTATTTTTACTTGCTGATTCAACAGGTACAAAATAACATCCTGGTGATCTTACTAACTGGCTTACAATTACTCTTTCAGCTCCATTGATTACAAATGTTCCAGCATCAGTAATTGTAGGAAAATCTCCCATAAATATTTCTTGTTCTTTAATTTCACCTGTTTCTCTATTAATAAGTCTTACATTAACATATAGCTTTTTAGAATATGTAGTGTTTCTAGATCTTGTTTCTTCTAGTGAGTATTTTGTTTCTTCTTCAAATCTATGACCATAGAATTCTAATATTAATGATCCTGTATAATCAGTTATAGGTGAAATATTTTTTAAAACTTCATCTAATCCTTCTTCAGTAAACCATTTAAAAGAATCTAATTGTACTTGAATTAAGTTTGGCATTTCTATTAAGTCACCAACTTTTGCGAAACTATATCTTGTAGCACTTTCGTTTTGTATCTTTTTTAAGTTTAGTTTTTCAATTGCAGTTTTTAATTTTTCTTCTTTTAATTTTGCTTCTTCTTTTTGTTTTTTCTTCATATTATTTTTTGTCAAAACTTTATCCTTCCTTTAAATATATATTTAGCAGTATATATTTAAAAAGTTCTACTCAGATGAAAATAATATTTAATAATTTCATTAAATCAATAATTAAATAAATAAACAAATAATTAATTAATTAGTTAGTTATTACTTAATCAAATTATTAAACAACATTAATATATATAGTACCTGCTAAATACAAATATATATTAAAATTACTTTCACTGATTCTTCTTTCTAAACTCTGTGTATCTGTTGTTTCTTTTATTGTTACTTTTTTTAGTTTTAAATAACCATTTGTAATTTGTAAGTGGATGGTGCCTTTTAAAGACGACAAAAAGGTAGTACGCAACGCGTCCTACCTCATTTTTTTTAATTACTTACAAACAGTTATATATACTACCATACTAAAAAGACCTTCCATCAATACACTTATAATATATATAATAACGTTTTTTTGTATTTTTGTCAATGGATTTTTATTACTTTTTTATTACTTTTTAGTTTTTAGCTTTAATTTTTAGAATACGATATCATCTTTTTAGTTTTTAGTATTTTTTATTGTTCTTTATTGTCTTATTTATTTTTAATATTATTATTTTTTCTCTTCTTTTTTTTCTGCTTTTTCTTTATTATCTACTTCTTGTGTTTTTCCTTCTATTTTTTCTTTTTTCTCTTGTATTTCTTGTTCTTTTTCAGCCATATCATTAATTACTTGTTCTTTTTCTACAGAGTTTGCAGTATCTTTTGCTCTTCTTGTTGAGTCTTTTGTTTTTTGTAATTCTTCTTGTTTTTGATTTAAATATTTCTCTTGAGCTTCTTTCATTTTATATGATGGTGACATTTTATATAGTCCAAAAAGCATAAATATTATTATAAGTAATAATAATATAATTATTAAATCGATTCCTGCAGAAGTATTATTTTCTATTACAGTTACTTCTTTTTCTTTATTTTCTTTTTCCATTTTTTCTCCTTTGTATTTGCATATTTAATATATTTTATATATTTTTTATTTATATATTAATAATATATTTACCATATTTTTTTGTCAATCAATACTTAAAACTGAATATACTATGTTACATTATATTAATTATTATTTACCTCTTCCTAAGATGTTTCGTATATTTGATTTTAATTTAATCATTTTTGGATAAAGTTTTAAATTATTTTCTACATAAAAACTTTCTTTCCATAGACTATCTCTTATTTGATTTCTTATTTTTAAAGGTCTTAACTTATCTATTAAATTTAACCTATATCTTTCTTTTAAATAGGTACCTGTTCCAAATGTATCATTATGTACAAGTCCATAATATACCTCAACTAGAAGTTTACTTGGTTTTTCTTTCATTTCTTTTATCATATCTTTTATATAATTTTCAGCTTGTTCTTGTGTGAAGCTTCTTCCTTCAAGCCTTAAATTTATTTGTCTTGCACCATGCATCATTCCTGCTTGTATATGTGATACTACATTTTTTACATAGTCTGATTCTTCTTTTACTTCTTTTCTTATCTCTTTTCCATTTTCGTCATATGATATTACACTTCCTGATTCTGAATTAAATAACATCTCAAGTATTGTAATTACTGGGTCTATATATTCATATGCAAATTGTAAATCACCAATAAATGCATGTTTACTTGTATTTTTTCTTTGTACATTTCTATATTCAAATAATGTAAAATATTCACCATCTATGAATATATTGTTAAGTAGATATGCTAAATTGTCTTGTATTGTTCCTCTCCATCCTATATCTACTATATACATTTTATTATCTTCTTTATTTTCAATTCCTTTATTTTCAAAGTACTTATATATATTTCTTTTCTTTTCATTTAATTCTTTATTTATTTCTTCTAAGAATTCTTCATCCTCAAATAGGCTTAATACCTTATAATTGAAATATGGTTCATAAATCATTTGATATTTGTCTATATCATATTTTTTTAAGTATTTTTCATATTTTTCTGTTTTCATTCCAAGTGATATAAACATTGCATCCATTGTTTGGTTTCTATATTGTGACCAAAGCCTCATCATATTTGCAACATCTATTTTTTCAAGTGAAGGTGCAAATGTTGCAACTCTACTTACATGTACTAATTCTGCTTTTGGTATGGAAAAAGGCATAATATTATTTTCTTCTAATATTCTATGATATTTAATAAAATTTTCACCTTCTCTTGTTTGATAAAATATATTATCATATCCTCTTTTTTTACCTTCTGCTACTGCATCGAAAATATAAAAATAAGCAATTGGTGAAAGTTCTATTCCTAAATTATATAATTCATCTTTATATTCTCTTAAATCATTTTTGTTTTTCTTTTTTATATTTTTTATTTCTCTTTTTACTTTTCTAAGTCTTAAATCTGCTGTTATCTTATCTATATCAAATGAATAATTACTATTATTTGCTATTTTAACAGCTTCAATATTTTTTGCTTTTGCCATTTCAATATCAGAATGATTACTATCGCCATAATGTGTTATATTTTCAGATTTAACATTTTCTTTTTCCATAAAATATGTAAAAAGATTTCCTGTGTTTCTTTTTGTTCTAAGTACATCGCATGATACATATATTTCTTTAAAATATTTAAGTAAGTCATGATGTTCTAATATTTTAGATACATCATTTTTCCCCATATAAAAATCTGAAACAACATACATGTCAACATTATTTTCTTTAGCTTCTTTTATATATTTTAATATATCTTTATTTATATATGTAACTTCAATTTCTCTTTTTATTTCATCTTCTACTAACTCTTCAACAATTTTTTCTATTTTTGAATTATCTACAAATATTTCATTTAATAACTCATTTAAAACTTTTCGTATGGTACATTCAGAATCATTACCATTTTCTTTATTTCTATTACAAATTTCTGCTTCAAGTTCAATTCTTCTTAAATATATTTTTTTAGCTATATTCCATTCTTTTTTTAAGTATATATTATAATTATATAATATATTATTTGCTGTATATAATTTAATCTCTTCAGGGTGACAATATCTTTTTACTAGTGTATCCCACATATCAAACGTTTTAACTTTTCTATTGCTTTCTTCCATGTTTTAGTACTCTCCATTTTCTTCTTCTATTATTGCATTTGCTAAAATCAAATCTTCTTTGGTAGTTATTTTTATATTGCTATAATCTCCTTCTATTAAATATACATCTCCCCCTGCATATTCTACAAGTGATGCATCATCTGTTGAATAGTATTTTTCATTATATGCAATATCATATGCTTTTTTTAATATATCTTTTTTAAATACCTGTGGTGTTTGTATAGCTCTTAAGTTTTCTCTCCTCGGTGTACTTTCTACGATCTTTCCGCCATCTTTTGTATATTTTATAGTATCTTTTACCATTACAGCCGTTGCTACACTTCCTGTTATTTCTACACTTTTAATTGCATCTTCTATAATTTCTTTTTTAATAAATGGTCTTACTCCATCATGAACTAATATTATATCTGTATTATCAGAAACTGCTTTTATTCCACTATATGCACTATCTTGTCTTTCTTTTCCACCTATTACATATTTAATTTTAAAATCATTATTTCTAATATTATTTCTATTTATATCTTGCATTATTTCTTTTGCTTTTTTTATATCTTCTTTCCTAACAACTAAAATACATTCATCTATATATTCTGATTTAAGCACATTTCTTATAGTTCTTTTAAGTATAGTTTCATTAGATAAAAGTATATATTGCTTTGGTATATCAAGATTCATTCTTTTTCCTATACCTGCTGCAAGTATTATTGCTGTCACATAATTATTTTTATACATTATAATTCTTCACTAAATCCTCTTTGTAATTTATTAAATATCATCCATCCTAAAACAAATAATATTAATGATACTCCAAACCATTTTCCAAGTCTTAATAGATCTGGTGCATGTTGGTTATAGAAAACATCCCTGTATCCTTCTAATATAGCAGCCATAGGGTTATATCTCATGATCCATTTAAAGCTTTGAGGTATTGCATTTTCTGCATAAATGATTGGTGTTGCATAAAACATTAATTGTAATGTTATTCCTATAAAATGTTCTAAATCTCTAAAATATACTGTTACTGCAGATAATATAAATCCAAGTCCTAATTGAAGTACTAATTGTACAAGTAATATTAATGGGAAATATAATATATATTTTGTAATTCCAAGTCCATATATTAAGCAAAATGCAATTATAATTATTGTTGATATTAAAAAGTTAACCGTATTACTAAGTACTATAGATATAGGTAATATCTCTCTTGGAAAATATACCTTTTTTACAATATTACCATTACCTACCACAGTAAATGTTGATTGGCTAATTGATGTAGTAAAATATGTCCATGGTATTAAACCAACACATACGAATATTACATAGTATTCTTGTGCATTTTTAAGTATTAACGGAAAGATTGTTGCATATACTAATATTTGTAGTAATGGATTTAAAAATGTCCAAAATACTCCAAGTATTGAATTTTTATATCTTCCTCTTATTTCTTTTTTTACATTATTTTTTAAAAGTTCCCTATAATGATAAACTTCTTTAAACATCTCTAACATTATTTAGTTTCCTCCACATATGTTTTAACTACTTTTCTTGCATCACCATCTAATTTAACTACACCATCATGTAGCCAAACAGCTCTTGTACAAAATCTTTCAACAGCTCCAAGTGAATGTGTAACAAATACTATTGTTACTCCTTGTTTTTTTAGTTCTTCTATTTTTGCATAGCATTTTTCTTGAAAGTGTTGATCTCCTACAGATAATATTTCGTCTATTAGTAATATGTCTGCATCTACATTTATTGCAACTGAAAATGCAAGTCTCATATACATTCCAGAAGAATATGTTCTTACAGGATTATCAATAAACTCTCTAATTTCTGAAAAGTCTATTATATCTTCTATTCTTTCATCTATCTCATCTTTTGTAAGTCCAAATATTGAAGCATTGAAATATATATTTTCTCTTCCTGAAAAGTCTGGATGAAATCCTGCACCTAATTCTAGAAGTGATGTTAATTTACCATTTGTATATATTGTTCCTTCATTTGGATATATTATTCCAGTAATTAATTTTAAAAGTGTAGACTTACCACTACCATTTACTCCAATTAGTGCTACAACCTCACCTTTTTTAATATCTATATTAATATCTCTTAGAACTTCCCTTGAAGTTTTTCTTTTGTTTCTACCAATAAATAATATTCTTTCTTTAAAACTATTTGCTTTATCAAAATATACATTAAATTTTTTAGAAACATTTTTAACTTCAATTGCTATATTGTTTTCTTCTAATCTCTTCTTATTTAATTTATCTAACATTTGCTATTTACTATCTCCTTTACGAGTTACTTTATAGAAATTATACATGCTTTCACACATATCTTCTATATCAAGGTCTGCACTCCAACCTAATTCTCTTTTTGCTTTTTCAACATTTGTATATATTTTAGCAATATCTCCAGGTCTTCTTTCTACTATCTCATACTTAACTTTAAGTCCTGTTGCATCTTCAAATGCTTTTACCATTTCTAAAACAGATGTTCCTTTTCCAGTTCCTAAATTAAATATATGTGTTTTTCCTTCATGTTGTCTCATATGATTAAGTGCCGCTATATGGCCTTTTGCTAAATCTACAACATGGATATAATCTCTTACACCTGTTCCGTCTTCTGTATCATAGTCATCACCAAATACACTTAAATGATCTAATTCACCTACAGCTACTTTAAGCACATATGGCATTAAATTATTTGGTATACCATTTGGATCTTCTCCTATCAATCCTGATTTGTGTGCTCCTACTGGATTAAAATATCTTAATATTTCTACAGTAAATTTTGGATCAGCTTTTGATATGTCTTTTAATATATATTCTATCATATATTTTGTTCCACCATATGGGTTAGTAAAAGAAAGTGCATTTTCTTCTGTTACTTCTTTGCTATCTTTTGGATCTCCATATACTGTAGCACTTGATGAAAATATTATTTTAGACACATTATATTCTTCCATAAGTTCTAGTGTATATATCATTCCAATTAAATTATTTGAATAATATTTAAGTGGTTTTGCTACACTTTCACCTACTGCCTTAAATCCTGCAAATGCTATTACCTCTTTAATATCATTTTCTTCAAATACTTTTATAAATTTTTCCTTATCACATACATTTATTTCATAAAACTTAAAGTCTTTTCCTGTTATTTTTCTTATTGCATCTAATGATTTTTCATTACTATTTGAAAAGTCATCTACAATTACTATTTCTTCTCCTGCATTTAACAGCTCAACTGCTGTATGACTTCCAATATATCCAGCTCCTCCTGTTAAAAGTACCATTTATTGCCTCCCTAAAATATCATATTTTATATAATATCATATATTATTACATTTTTAAATTATTGTATTCTTATTTTTTATTATTATTCTATTAATAAATTTTACACATATATTTTATACTATTTATTATAAAAAATAAACAAATAAACTATTATGATTAAAAGTAGTAAAGAAGCATTATAAAAAATGATTAATATAAACAAAAACAGGTAGTATAAAACCGCCTGTTTGTTTTTTTTTAATAAGTATTTTAAATTCCTATATCATATTTATTATTTTTCTTTTTCTTAAATATAATAGCATATATTGAAAGCACAGCAATTAGCAAAATTTCTCTTCTGCTTTTAGTATTACCTGCAAATGGTATATACTTTTCTTTAACTTCATCTTTAACATTTATTATTGTATTACCTGTTTTAGACTTTTTCTTAATAAATCCTTCAGGTACTACAATTTCATCTACTTCATACTTATATATATTACCATTACTATCTGTTAAATCTAAATTATCAAAAGTATATTTTTCTTCTCCTGCATGTAATATACCTTCTTTTTCTTTAAGGCCATTTTTAAATAGCGTAAGTGTTATATCAGTTTTATCATCTCCTGCGCCTATCCATAATTTTTTTGTAGTTACTTTTTTCTTTAATACTACATATGTGTTTTGTATTTCAAATATTTCATCATTTTCAATATTGTCTGAATCTATTTTTCTTATATTTGAATCATATTTTATATCATATCCCAAATTATATTTTTTAGAATAATTTTTTGAATCAATGTATTGTTTAACCTTATATTCTATTAAATTTCCATTTTCATCAAATATATTCTTATTTTTAAACTCAAATGATGTTTCACCATTTTTTAATGTTACATTATCTACTTCTTTATTATTTTCATAAAGTTTAATTATAGCATCTGGCTTTTCATCTGGTCCAAAGTTCCATATAATATTTCCTTTTATATTAATTTTAGGTGATACATATGTATTTGTTATTTTAAACTCTATATTTTCTTTATCACTTTTTACTGTTTCAACTTTAGAATCATAATTTTTAGGGACCAATACTTCTTTTATTGTATAGTCATATTCTTTACCAGTTTTATTTGTTCTATCTAAGTTTTTCCAAATATATTCTGTTCTTCCATTTTTAATTTCCACTTTATTCCCAAATTCTTTTCCATCTCTATATAGTTGAACTTCAAATTTTGGTTTTTCTTTTATTTTTTCATTTTTCCATTCTTTAGTAAGCTTTATATCAATTTTTGGTATTACATATTCATT